>JBAXEO010000039.1:0-14793 GCA_037140395.1 Coriobacteriia bacterium | reverse complement strand
GAAGCACTTGGGTCAGCCATGCCGCAATCACGCTCAGGCGACCACTGAAGATCAGAACGCCGATGACGATCAGGGTCGCACCTGCTACTCGATTGATGATCACCGAGTGCCGACTCAGCCAGCCGAGCAGCGGCTTGGCGCTGCCGAATAGCAGCGCAACCAGCAGGAAGGGCACGCCGAGCCCCAGCGAGTAAACCAATAGGAGAAGTGCTCCGTGGGCAACACTGCCGGTCGAAGCGGCCAGCGCGAGAATCACTCCCAAAATCGGCCCAACACACGGCGTCCACCCGGCCGCGAAGGCCATGCCCATAACCAAGGCGGCGCCGCGTCCGAACCGACGCGAGCGAGCGAGATCCATACGGGCTTCGCCGTAGAGCCCGGGCAACTTGATGACCCCCAGCATAAACACGCCAAAGAGGATAACCGCGATACCTGCGACCTTCTCGACAAGATCCTTGTACTGCGTCAAGAACTGGCCGAGCACCGATGCTGACGCACCAAGCGCGACGAATACAATCGAGAATCCAAGCACGAACAGCAGCGCGGTGCCCATTATCTGCACGAGTGGCCTGGAGTCCTCGGAGAGCTCAGAAGCGGTAAGCCCGGTCATGAACGACAAATATCCCGGGATCAGGGGCAGCACACATGGCGAGAGAAACGAGAGTACTCCAGCAAGAAACGCCCCCAAGAACCCAACCGAACTCGACATCGCCAAATCCTCTCGACCCTGATCACGTGCCATCTGACCGGCGCACCGCAACGAGCCGAGTATACCCCCTCGGGTATCTCGCTGACTACCAGCTTGGGCTAGCTGGCGACCTAGCTGACGACCTCTGCATCGTAGCCAACCGATTGAATCGCTCCGATGATCGACTCCACTGCAATCGCATCCGAGTCGAAGGTCACGACAGTCTCTCCCGTGGCGTGATCGGTTGTCACTTGGGAGACGCCCTCGAGCTCTCCAACAGTCATGTCAACGAGCATCGAGCAAGACCGACAGTGGAGACCGGTGGTGGCAAGGTGGGCGGTAGTCTCACTCAAAGTAGACCTCCAAATTGTTGAAATGCTACGACGCGGTGCTCTTCGCGAAGTGGGACCGCACCTACAGTCCCAAACGCTGCATCCTGGCCTCGAGGGTCTTGGTTGTCAGACCCAGAAGCTTCGCCGATTTTGGCACGTTGGCCCCGGTCCGATCCAATGCTTGTCGGACCATGTCGAGCTCCACCTCCTCCAGATCGATCCCGTCTTCAGGAAGAACAAAACCGCTCCCCGCACGATCGCGCGAGCTCAGACCGGCGCGTACCTCTGCCGGAAGATCAGTGATTCCGATCTCGTCATCATGCGACAGAATGATGATCCGCTCGATGGTGTTCTCCAGCTCACGGATGTTTCCTGGCCATGAGTAGCGCGCCAAAGCCTCCATCGCCTCCGGGCTGATGCTCTTTGTCCCCGCTTTGAGCTTCTCGAGGAAGTGGGCCACCAGCAGCGGAATGTCGCTGGGACGCTGACGAAGCGTCGGAATCGTGACGGGCACTACGTTGAGCCGATAGAACAGGTCTTCTCGGAAGTCACCGTCAGCGATGAGCTGCTGCAGGTCCTGGTTTGTGGCCGCGACGACTCGAACGTCGACCTCAATGGTCCGAGTCCCGCCGAGCCGCTCAAACTTGCGCTCCTGGAGTACCCGGAGCAGCTTGACCTGCGTGACCGGAGAAATATCTCCGATCTCGTCGAGAAACATCGTTCCTCCGTTGGCCAGCTCAAAACGACCGGGCTTTGGTGTGACGGCCCCGGTGAATGCGCCCTTTTCGTAGCCGAAGAGCTCGCTCTCCAACAGGGTCTCAGGAAGTGCGCCTGCACTTACCGAGATAAACGGCCTGTCGGCGCGATTCGATAGATTGTGAACCGCGCGAGCGACAAGTTCTTTACCGGTTCCTGATTCGCCGTAGATCATGACCGTCGCCATGGTCGGGGCAACCTTTTGGATGGTTCCCAGCACGTCAAGCATTCCAGGGTCCGCCGCCACGATGCCCTGGATGTCGTACTCTTGGTCCAACTCGCCGCGCAGCCTCTCCACTTCGGCCGCAAGTCCCGAGTACTTCAGGGCCTTATCGATTGAGAGCTTGAGTTCCTCGAGATCGAACGGCTTGGTGAGATACTCGCTGGCGCCAGCCTTCATCGCCTCGACAGCGAGCGCCACGTTTCCGTGAGCGGTCAGCATGATGATCGGAAACGTCGACCCTTTGCTTCTCAGAGTCCTGAGCACCTCCATGCCATCCATAACAGGCATGCGGTGATCGAGAACCATGACATCGGGCTCTTGCTCGGCAACAGCCGCAAGCGCCTGCTTGCCGTCGGAAGCCTCGGCAACCTCAAACCCATCACCGGACAGCGCCTGGCCTAGCACCCATCTCATGTTCTTCTCGTCATCAACGATGAGCACTCGTTTGCTCATGCGAATTCCTTTCACTCATCCAGTACAGCAGGAAGTGTGACCTTGAAGATTGTTCCGGCCGCACTGCTCTCAACTTCGATATGCCCTTCATGCTCATCTATGATGCGATGCACGATCGTCAGACCAAGTCCCGTGCCTTCGGCCCGCTTCGTGAAGAAGGGGTCAAACACCTTAGGCAGGTCAGTCGCCGATATCCCTGGCCCGTCGTCGAGGATGGTGGTTTCGACGTAGTCACCCTCGGATCGCGTCTCAATCACGATGAGACCCTCCGAGTCGCCGATCGCCTGCACGGCATTGGTGACCAAATTCAAGAATACCTGCTTGAGCTGGTCGGGATCGCCGAGAATAGAGGGCAATCGGTCGGCAAATCGCTCCTCGATGTGAACACCGTGCTGTTTGGCAAATCGATCGGTAAACAAGACGACGTCCTCCAAGACGCTGGTGATATCTATCTCGACCAACGTCGGCTTGCTGGGTCGCCCAAAGTCGAGAAGAGCCTTGATCACCCGATCGAGCCGATCGATCTCCTGCTTGATGACCTCCGCCGCCTCGTGAATACGAGCTTGGTCTATATTCGCATCGTCGAGCAGTTGAACACTCGCACGGATGACGCCCAGCGGATTCCTTACTTCATGGGCAACACCAGCCGTGAGCTCACCCATTGCGGCAAGTCGATCCGCCCGAATAAGCTGCGCCGTCAACGCCTTGATGTCTGACACGTCCTCTAGGGTAACGACAGCGCCCAGAATGGAACCACCGACGGCGCGCATGCGTGACGTCGACGCTTGCACATGAACCTCTCGACCGTTGGCCATCTGAAGCGTTGCCTCCCGCATGGCAAGCGGAAGTCGACCAGCCAGCACTTTAGAGACGTCACCTGAGATTCCGCCGTCTGAACGAAAGAGCGACGCAATTGGCCGAGGCACCATCTCGAACTCAGGCATTCCCAGCATGCGCTCAGCGGCCGGATTCGAGGTTGCAACCGATCCGTCCGGACCGACTGTCAATACACCAGAAGTAATTGAACGCAGAATTGATTGCGTATAGTCCTGAATGTTGATGAGCTGGACCGCGCGCTCTTCAAGCTTCTCGTAGGCGCTCGCCAGCTGCACCGAGACCGCTTGGAGATCTGCGGCCCGATGCTCCTCGGAGTCCCTCATCGCGCCAAACAACAACCCGATCACAAAGAACGAACCAACCTCGACAAGGTTCTCAAAGCCAAGCCCAAGCGGAAATCTGAATGACAGCTGTGCATGCAAGACAAAGGGGATCGTCGCGGCGAGTGCCGCGAGGAGCCCACCGCGCTTGCCGAACACGAACGCGGCATAGATTATCGGGACGTAGTACAGACGGCGATGCAACAGATAGAGCGGCACACCGCCAATCATCGTGCTCGTATATCGGTCGAGGCCGGCGATCACGACCAGCATCGCGATGATGATCAAGACGGCCTGCGCTCGTCGTCCAGCCGACGATCCGCCCGCGTCTGAGTCGGCGTCTACGGCAACGACGGGTTGTGGCCGCCGCGGTAGCTCGGCACGTTCCGGAGTCATCGACGGCGCCGGGCCCAAGATGGCTCGATGCGCAGCTCCTCGCGATACTTCGCGACGGTACGGCGGGCCACCGTCACGCCCTCCTGTGACAGCAACTCGGCAAGCCTCTGGTCCGAGACCGGCTTGGCGATGTCCTCCTCGGCAACCAGCTCGCGCAGCCTCTGCTTGATGCTCGTTGCGGCCACGTCCACACCCTGTGTGGTGCGGTATCCACCGCTGAAGAAGTGCTTGAGCTCAAAGAGGCCATACGGAGTCGCCATGTACTTGCCGGTCACTCCTCGCGAAACCGTAGAGAGATGCACGCCGATCTCCACCGCAACATCTTCCAAGCGCAACGGCCGAAGCAGGCCCTTGCCGTCAGCAAAGAACTCGCTTTGCACCTCAAGGATGATCTGGGTGATCCGCGTGACCGTGTCCTTGCGGCGGTCCACGTTCTTGATGAAGCTCTCAGCCGAGCGAATCTTGTCCTTGAGGTACTTGCGCGTTTCGTCGTCGGCGTTCGACCCGCTCTTGAGCATCGATCGATACCGGGGCGACACCCTCAGAGAGGGCACCGCCTCGTTGTTTGAGGTGATAAGCCATTCCTCGTCAAACCTGCGCAACGTCACATCGGGAACGATGTAGCCTGGCGAGGGACCCGGCGAGAATGCACCAGCCGGCCGAGGGTTCAGTGCGCGCAGAGTCTCCACCAGACGACGGACCTCGGTCTCGTCGACCCGGAGCGCCCGCGCGATCTTACGATAGTGATTAGAAGCCACGTCATCGAGATGACTCTTGATGATGCGCGTCAACAGCGGCTCGTCGAGTCCCAGAAACTCCATCTGCAAACACAGCGCCTCGGTGAGATCACGAGCGCCTACTCCCGGGGGATCGAGTTGCTGGACCGCATTGAGACCCTCATCGGCGGCCTTGCGCGACACTCCCGCTAGAGCGGCTATCTCGTCGAGGGAACTCACAAAGAAGCCGTCCGCATCAAGCGACCCGATGACAGCCCTGCCTGCGACCGCAGCCTCATCGGAAATGTCGAGGAGAGCGAGCTGGTTGAGGAGGTAGTCGTCAAACGTCTGAACCCCGCCGACAAAATCCTCGGTGTTCGCGGTCTCAGCGTTGGGGTCGCGAGGAGCCGTCGGCTCCATGGAATCCAAGTCCTCATACATCTCAAGCCACTCGTCCCAGGAACGCTCGTCTTCCTCGCGCTCCTCGGGTGGATCCTCGCCCTCCAGGGGTTCGGATTCCGACTCGTCAACTTCCAACACGGGGTTTTCGAGCATCTCGACTTCGACGAGCTGCTGAAGGTCGACGATGGGCATGGCAAGAATGGCGAGCCCCTGGTAGACCTGCGGCGACAGCGTAACCTTATGCCGCAGTTCTGGGCGATGCGATAACTCCATGGGCCCTCCTCTCCCCCAGCTCAAGGAGGCCGTAGAGATCGCCTCCCGTGCAAAAAGTATACCACCGCGAAACAGCGCTCTGAGCGCGGCTACCTGCGGAGATTACGTGAAGGTTAGTCCTGCCTGGGAAGTGTCGGCGCTGGTGCCCTCTCGGGAAGCTGAACGACGGCGATTGCCGCCACCACCAAGATGCCCCCCAAGACTTGGATCGGCGTCAGCGACTCTCCAAAAAGGAAGAAGGCGCCAACCCCCGCAATGACCGGCTCGACCGTGGACGTCACGGTCGCATTGGTAGGCGCGATGTGCTGAAGCGCGATCAGGAACGCCGAGAAGGGCACGATGGTGCTCACCACAGCCATAAAGACGATTGCCGAGGCCGCCTTGGGGCTAGAAAACGCGCTGAGCACTACGCCGGGCTTCAGCACGACAAGCCAAAACAGCGAAGCAAAGCCGAGACCCCACACCAGCGCCGTGTAGGGGCTGAACCGCGAAGCAGCCACGGTCCCCATGAGGGTATACGCCGCAAAGAAGACGGCGGAGAGCAGGCCCCACATGATACCGGCGCGCGAGACGACAAACCCACTACCGCCAATCGCACCAACGACGAGGGCGCAGCCGGCAATCGACAGGCAAACACCTAGGGGCAGCCACCAGGTGAACTTGTGCTTCATGAACGCAACGCCGATGAGCAGGACGATGATTGGCGCTAGGTACTCAAGCAGAATCGCCGTCGCCACGTTGGTCAGAGAAATCGTCTTGAAGTAAGTAAAGTGCACCATCGCCAAACCGAATACCCCGAAGACCGCAAGAAACGGTACGTCCCTGAGTGAGATTCGCAGATCCCGCGGTCTCCCAACTGCAAGCGCCACCGCGAGCAGAACAAACGCAGATAGCGCTCGAGCGCCCGACAACGTGCTCGGGTCGATAACGATGCCGAGAGGAGGCAGCGGCCACCCAGCAGTTGCTCGCGACGGCACCGTGAACAGCCACTTGGCAGTGAGACCCCCTGTGGCCCAGCACAAGGCAGCCAACAGAGCGAGAAGATACCCGAACAGCTTGTCCGGCTTGATTGCGGCACGAACGTCAGAGGCGCCCGGCACGGGTCTCCTCGGCAGTCTTGGCTCGCTGGTAGTCGTCGAAGGGCTCAAGGTGGGCAATCACGTCGACGACCTGGCCAAAGCTTGTCGCGACCTCGCGCTCAACGTTCTCGGCAACTTGATGACCGGCCGCGACCGTCGATTCGGGATCGACTTGCACGTGGAGATCGACGTAGACCTCGGCTTCGGAGCCGCGAGTGCGGATAGTGTGGCATCCCATGACTCCCGGTACGCGCATGGCGACTGCACATACCTCGGCAGGGGGAATTCGTGCGGAGTCTGACAGTGTTGCACTGGCCTGCTTAAAGACGCCCCACGCGGTGTAGACGATGGCCACCGAGACAAGGAGCGCCACAATCGGGTCGGCGATCGGGAATCCGAGCTTCACCAAGATGAGGCTGACGATGACGCCAAGGCTGACGAGCACATCGGATCCAGTGTGGCTCGCGTCCGCAACCAGGATCGAGCTACCCAGCTTGTGGCCCACACGTCGCTCCCAGGTGGTGACAAAGACATTGACGGCAAGTGTGCCGAGCATCACCACAAACGACATCGCATCCACCGTCGGTGGTTCGGCGTGCCCGGTCAGGCTCACAACGGCTTCCGAGCCGATCCTGTACGCGGCCAGCAGAAGCATGGCGCCGATGATGGCCGACGCGTACGTCTCATACTTGCCGTGGCCGTAGGGATGATCGTCATCTGCCGGCCTTCCGGCGAGTGCCATGCCGACCAGACCGACCACATTGCTCGCGCCATCAAAGATCGAGTGGAAGCCGTCGGCCTGCATCGCCGAGGACTTGCTGATTGTGCCCCAAGCAATCTTGGCGAGCGCGACCGCGAGGTTCAGAAACAAGATGATCCAGAGCACGCGCTTAATCGAACGTATACGCTCGCTGCCCGAACCCTCCGATGACGGCCGACGGTAGCCCACTGACGCTCTCCCCCTTCAGCAACTTGCTGCATATACCCCTAGGGGGTATTATTGTTTGCGAACGTTCAGAATAGCGCATCCCGCCGAGCTGGAGGAAACCATGTCGGATTCGATCACCAACTCTTCCGCCATCGTCACCGACGAGGACGAGCGCAAGAAGATAATCAACCGGCTTCGTAGGCTCGAAGGACAGATTCGCGGACTTCAGTCAATGATTGACTCGGGGCAGGAGTGCGACGCCGTCCTCACACAGATCATGGCGGCAAAGTCGGCGCTAAACCAAGTGAGCCTGCACATCATCGGACACGCGATGAAGAGCTGCCTCATCGAAAACGACCCTTCGATCTCGCGGGATGAGGTCATCGACCAGGCTATCGCGGTGTTTCTGAAGTACTCTTCCTGCGTGAAGTAGCGTCCGCACCACTATCTGCCACGTGCGAGAATGCAGAGAGGCTCCGGGGGGAACCCGAAGCCTCTCTCATCTAGGTAAGTGACTCTCGCTAGCTCAGCTCTCGATGCCGAGTTCCTTGCCCATCGCATCGGCGCCTCGGGCCCCGACTATCTGGGCGGCCATCTCTCCGCCGACGAACTTGGCGATGGTGGGAATGCTCATGACTCCGTAGCGAACCGCCAGCTCCGAGTTGTCGTCGATATTGACCTTCACGAACTTAACGCCATCCACGCGCCCCGCAAGCTTATCGAGTTCGGGGCCCACCATTCGACACGGTCCACACCATGGCGCCCAGAAGTCAACGATCACGGGCACGTCGGAAGAGCCGACTTCGGCGTCCCACGTAGCGGTGGTCACATCAATTGCGTTGCTCATCCGGAAACTCCTTACGTCGATACCTGAGTCTTTCGGTCACGATTATACCCATGGGGGTATTACCACGTCAACTTCGTTTCTGCTTCTCCACACGAGTATCATTGCCGCAGGAGGCGTCGATGAACCACTTTATCGTAATCTGGCTTGCTCTGGTCTTCGGGTCAGTGCTCTTGGGCTCATCGCTAGTAGGCTCGCTGATTTCCGAGCGCATGCTTGAGCCCTTCTCGGTCGCCCTTGGTTTGCTCGGTTTCGCTACAGCTGCTTGGGGTTTTGGTCGGATTACCACAATCTATGAAGGCCTCGATGCGGTTGGCTATGCGCTGTTCTTTGGGGCGGCGGCCGCTGCCGGCGGCTACGCTCTGGCCTCGACGCTGCTTGCCCATATCGCTCTGCGCCCAACTCTTCCCTTGATCCCGGATACACTCCCTGTAGCAAGCGCATCCCCCGCCATCGTCTTGCTTTCCGAACTCGAGCCCGTCACCTACAGCGCTCGATCTACGGCCGCCGCTCTCGAGGATCTTGCCGACGAGGGCCTCCTGGCCGCGTCCATCTGGGTGCTCCCCTTCCTGTTCATGGCCCAAAAGACGCGGTATCGGGCCGCCGGGGGGACGAGCCCGGGTCCCGGCGAGCTTGCCGCCATCGCCGAGCGACTCGCCCTTTCTCTGAACTCTCTCGGCGTCATGGATGTGCAGACTGCGGCATGCGAAGGTGCCGAGTCGCTCGGTATCCGCGTCGTCGACGCGGTCAGGCGCGGGTTCCGCACGATCGTGGTCGCTCAGGCGTTCGTCGCTGAATCACTGGAAGTCGATCGCGCCAAGCGTGAGGTCGATGCGCTCAGGCTCTCTGAACGTGGGATCACCGTCACCTATGCCGACCCCCTCTGGGGTTCGGCTCGCTGCGCCTCCCTCGTCACGGCAAGGGCTCTCTCTGTGGCAGGCGACCCCGCGAACTGCGGCATCGTCCTAGTTGGCCAAGCGCAGCCCGAGGAGCGTTCGCGCGTTGCAGGCGCGTTCGACCACCAGGAAACCGGGTTTCTGAATCAGATCAGGATGCTCTTGGCAGAACGAGGGATTCCCGAGCATCAAATCCACATCGCCTGGGCGGATTGGCGTTCCCCAGAGGTGACCGCAAGCGTGCGGCATCTCGCTGCGTTTGGTTGTCGGACCGTCGTTGTGGTTCCGGCATGCTTCCCGCTCGATTCCATCACGACCATGCTCGACTTGCCGCTCTCAGTGCGACAGGCACGGGTCGATCAGGGCGTGAACGTGATCACGCTGCATGCATGGCATGACGATCCGGGATTGGTGGAGGCACTGCGCTCCAAGGTGGTCTCGGCGCTGGAGCCCCTGGAGACCAAGATCGCGGCAGGATCCTGACGGGTCCTACGCTTCGCAGCGCTCCAAGTTTAGCGAGTGCATCCGCCTGATCTGACGGTACTTGCGGCAGTAGCGCCATGCCATCGAGAGACCGTGGCCAGAAGCCTCGGCCCTCGTCTCGAGGTTCAGAATGCTGGCCCTGAGATCCTCGGCACTCGTGCCCCTGAATACGGTGTAGCCCTTGCCGACGGCCTCGAGAACGTGCGCGTCGCTGCCGCCAGTCGCTGCGATTCCCTGACCGCCTACAAGGGTCTTGGCTGCGACCTTGTTTGCCCACACGAGGAACGGAAGCGAGTTGTAGACCTCGAGCGCGTGGAATGCGCCCTCGGCAGCAGCAGTGGCGAAAAGCCCTCGTCCGCGAGGTCCAAATACACCCTTCACCGAGAATGGATGCGGAATGACGGCTATGCCGCCCTGCTCCTCGATTGCATGAATCGTGTCAGCTGCACTCATTCCCGGCAGAATGTCCTGGTGCAGGTAGAGTCCGATGACGTGACCCTCACGCGACGAGACTTCCTCGCCAACAACGACCTCAAAGTCGTAGAACTCAGAGAGTGACTGCGCCACAAGCGCGCCTTCAATGGTGTTGTGGTCGGTGATTGCGATGACAGCGAGGTCGGTGCTGGTCTGGACGAAGTCCATAATCTGCGCGATGCTCGCAAGACCGTCGCTGTGGTCGGAATGGATATGGATATCCGCTTTGCCCCAGGTCTCCGGCACGCGATTGGTTCCCTTCGTCGCCGAGAAGCACCCCACCCCCACTAGCAACCGCCGTGCCCTTGCGCGCGAGGCGGATCTGACCCCGCATCCTAGTGCCTACTCAGAAGCCCTGGTTCTGCGCCCAAACCTTCAGACGGCTGACTCCCTCACGTAGCCGCTCAAGATCAGTGGCATAGCTGAAGCGGAGGAACCCCTCTCCACCCGCGCCAAAATCGATGCCTGGCGCGCAGGAAACACCGGCCTCTTCCAACAGCCGATAGGAGAGCGCGAGAGAGTCAGTGTCCCACGCACGCGCATCTGCGAACACATAGAACGCGCCAGAGGGTGGGCAGGCAATCTTGAGCCCAACCGCCTCTAGAGCAGGGACAAGAAAGCGACGGCGCTCGTCGTAGATCGCCCGCATACGGGCAACCTCGGGGCCCGCCTCAGCCAGGGCGACAACGCCTGCTTGCTGCACGAAGGCGTTGGCTGCCAGGAAGAAGTTTTGCTGGATCTTCTCGGCGGGACGCACGAACTCGGGAGGGGCGATCAGGTAGCCCAGGCGCCAACCGGTCATCGCGTAGGCCTTTGAGAAGCCGTTGAGGACGAATGCTCGATCGGTGAACTGAAGGATGGTGCGATCCGGGCCGCAGAAATCCAGCCCATGATAGATTTCGTCGCTCGCGATGTAGACGCCGGTGTCCTCAGCGATGTCAGCAAGGGAACGGAGATCGGCCTCTCCCAGCACGGCACCGGTCGGGTTGCCGGGCGAGTTGATCATGATGGCCTTGGTCCGAGGGCCGATAGCCGCTAAAACCTCCTCGGGGCGGTAGCGGAATCCGTCCTCGGCACGCACCGGCACGAGCTTGGGAACGCCGCCGAGAAAGCTCACGTAGTTGGGATACGCCGGGTAGCAGGGGTCGGGCATGATGACTTCGTCGCCCGGATCGAGCAGGGAGCCAAAGAGCAGCAGCATCGCCGGGGACGTGCCCTGAGTCACCACGATGTTGCCGGCATCGACATCGACGCCGTAGTGCTCGCGGTAGCGCGCAGTCAGGGCGTTGCGTAGATCGGGGAGGCCGAGCGACTCGGTGTAGTGAGTGCTGCCGCTCTGCATGGCCGCTTCGGCGGCACGCGTGATGACTGCTGGCGTCGGGAAGTCCGGATCGCCAATCTCCAATCGGACAATGTCGCGACCCGAAGCCTCAAGCTCCTTGGCGCGAGCAACGAGGTCCATTACCACGAACGGACGAACGGCCAGCGAGCGATTCGATGCACCGGTCACAGTCGGCTCTCTCTCGATTCATTGTTCTGTTGGAATTGGCTTGATCGAGCCATCGGCACATTGGTCAGGAGATCTCAGAGATACGTGGACCCCGTTCCGACTCGAATCCCGAAGCTCCTTGGGTCGTTGCTGTAGCCGAGAGCGACTTCGCGCGAGACCTCGCCACGTCGAACGAGATCGGCCAATTCCATGTCAAACATGATCATTCCATCCTTGATGCCAGACTGCATCGCCGTATCCATCTGGTGCGTCTTTCCTTCGCGTATGAGATTCCGCACTGCCTCGCTTGCTACGAGAACCTCAACCACACAAATACGGCCCCCGGTGACTTTGGGAACCAACCTCTGCGCGAGAACTGCTTGCAAAGATGCCGAGAGTTGGAGGCGAATCTGCGTCTGCTGCGCGGGAGGAAACACGTCGATAATGCGGTCGATTGCCTGCACCGCGCTGTTCGTGTGCAAAGTGGCAAACACGAGATGACCAGTTTCGGCCGCACTCACGGCCGCTGCAATTGTCTCCAGATCGCGCATCTCGCCAATAAGAATCACGTCCGGGTCCTCGCGCAAAGCACTTCGCAATGCTCGTGAGAACTCCGTTGTGTCTCTCCCGATCTCACGCTGCTGGACTATGGATCGGTCGTGAGCGTGAACGAATTCGACCGGGTCCTCAATGGTGATGATGTGCTCCGTGCGCTCACGATTGATTTGGTTAATCATTGCCGCGAGGGTAGTGGTCTTTCCACTTCCAGTTGGACCCGTCACGAGCACGAGCCCGCGCTTCAGTCGCGAAAGATCGAGGAGTATCGGCGGCAGCCCGAGCTCTTCGATGGTGGGGGGCGAGTCAGGAATCCTACGAATCGCTGCGGCAGGATCCCCCTTCTCCATGAATGCATTGACGCGGTACCTTCCAAGACCCCGACGCCCGAACGAGAGGTCAAGCTCCCACTCTGCGTCAAACACCTGCCTCTGTTCCACAGACATGATTGTGTCCAACAGCGCCGAGCACATGGCAGGCGAAAGAATGGGCATCTCGGGAATCGGGACCAGCTCGCCATCGATGCGAACCATGGGAGGAAGACCCGGGGTCAAGTGAAGATCACTTGCGTTCATGCGGACGACAAACTCAAGAAGCTCGTCGATCTGAAGTCTTGACTCGCTCAACGAGTGGTCATCCAGCGGGTCGCCCCCTCTTCGGCGGCGCAAGTCCCTACCAGTCTTCTCAGTCATCGACGGCCCCTCTCGCGGTCAAGGACATACACAAGGAGTATACGGCTACGTTCACCAACAGAAACACCGTCAAGACACGAACTCTGGGGTACGCTTGTAATGACGCCCCACGGGCGCACCTGACAGGAGAAGATTCCCATGCCACCGATTACCCGGAGCGAACGCTACCGCCGCATCGTAAGCGTGTTGGTCGATGAGGGCTTTTCGACGTTCCTCGACCAGCTGGGGATGAGGGCATCGTGGATTGCCACTCTCCGCGGCAGCCGTGCTCACGGTCCTGACGCCGGTCTATCGCCTGAGCAAAGACTCCGCAAGACCATGGAGCGACTCGGACCCACATTTGCCAAGATCGGGCAAATGCTCTCGGTGCGCCCGGATCTCATCCCACCGTCTTACGCCGAGGAATTGGCGAAGCTTCAGGACGAGATGATGCCGTTCCCGTTTGAGCAGGTAAAGGAGGAGATCGAGTCCGCGTTTGGAGAGCCACTTTCCGAGTTGTTCCTCGAGTTTGACGAGGTTCCGTGCGCCGCAGCGAGCATCGGGCAAGTCCATTTCGCCGTAATGACCGACGGTACGCCGGTCGCGGTCAAGGTCCAGCGCCCCGGAATCCGAGAAGTCATAGAAGCCGACCTCGACATTCTTCGCACCCAGGCCCGTCGCGTTCAGGGGCGCACCGATCTGGGCAGACGCTACGACCTTGTCGGGCTAGTGGATGAGTTCGCCCGCGTCATTCACGAAGAGTGCGACTATGTCCACGAAGGCGAAAATGCCGAGCATCTGGCCACCGCCTTCGAAGGCGACGAGACGGTGCATTTTCCCGCCATCTTCTGGGAGCGAACTGCGGGGACGGTTCTCACCCTCGAGCGCATCGTGGGGACCCCTTTCAACCGCCTGGATCAGCTCGACGCACTCGGATTCAACCGCCACGAGATCGCGGGGCGTGGAATCACTTGCTACTACGAGCAGATCTTCATGCACGGCTTCTACCACGCCGATCCGCATCCGGGAAACCTCTTTGCTCTCCCCGATAGCCGGGTGGCATTCACCGACTTCGGTAGATGCGGCTTCTTGAGCGATGCCGCGCGCAACCAGGTCGCCGACTTACTCGTCGCAATCATCGAACAGGACAGCGCAACTGCAGTCGACGTGTTGCTGGAGGTCAGCGGCGGCAGTGCCGATGTTGACGTCGCCGGGCTGCAGCGCGACGTGTCGACGCTTATCGCCAAGTACTACGACTTGGAGCTCAAAGAGGTCGACTCCAAGGAGCTCGTGGTCGAAGTCATGTCGCTGATCGGCAAGCGCGGGCTGACTATGTCCTCGGAGTTCGCGCTGCTCCTGACCACGTTGGCGACTCTGCAGGCTCTTGGCTCGGCGGTGGATCCGGAGTTCCACTTTGTCAACTCCGTGCGGCCCTTCGCCGAGCGTCTCGTCAAGGAGCAGATGCGGCCCGACGTCGTCGCTCGCGGGTTCGCGTCGACCCTGCGCCACTCACTCCGGGCCCTCAAGGGACTTCCCGAGAACATCTCGCGCGCACTTCGGCGGATTGGCGACGGCGATCTTCGGATGACGATCAGGCCCGCTGGCCTCGATCCGGTGCTGTCGCGCTTGGAGCAGTCGGTTGACCGTCTTGCATTCGCGCTGGTCGTATCGGCGTTCGTGGTCGGCTTCGCCACCCTGCTCGCACGCAGTCAGATTCCGTGGTGGGTGCAGCTTATCGCCGAGTTTGCCCTGGTGTGTGCGGCCGGCGTCGGCATCTGGTTCTTCCTGTCGATCATGTTTCGAGCGGTGCGGCAGCGAAAGCACGACTGACGGCTTGAACGACGCTCGAGTCGCGGTGGGAGCTCAACTGCAGAAACGCAAAGCGGCTCTCCCCTGTCTGGGAAGAGCCGCTGTTCATTCAGATGGTGTCCGAGGGGGGATTTGAACCCCCACGAGGTTGCCCTCACTAGGCCCTCAA
>JBAXEO010000038.1:0-14948 GCA_037140395.1 Coriobacteriia bacterium | reverse complement strand
CCTTGGGCGTGTGGGTCTTGTCGGCACCCTCGGCACCTGCGTGGATGAGCACGACCACCACGTCGGCCTGTTGCTTGGCTTTGCGCACGAGCTTCTGAGCGGCGGGGATGTTTGAGATGGGCGCGTTCCAGCGGTACGGCGAGAAGGCGACGAAGGCGACCTTGACACCGTTGGCTTCTCGGATGGTGATCTGACCCGGGAGGCCGACGTCGGCGATCTCGTTGTCGGCAAGGGCTTTCCGCGTCGCCGAGAGGCCCGGCTCGAGGTAGTCCCAGGCGTGGTTGTTGGCCAGGCTCATCACGTCGAAACCAGCCCAAGCGAGCGATTCGGCGTTCTTTGGCGGGGCCTGGAAAGAGTAGGTGTTCTTGTCGGCGCTCTTGGACTTGCCGCCGTCGCCAAAGGTGCCCTCAAGGTTGCCGACCATCAGATCGGGCGCCTGGAGCTGCTTGCGGAGATCCTCGAAGAGCGCGCGGCCGTTCTTGGGCGGGGAGCCGTACTTGGAGCCGGGAGTGGTGTCGCCCACCCATCCGATTTCGACGACGCCCGAGCTGCCCGCAACTGAGGCGCTCGCGGGGCCGGAGGCGGACGCAGTGGCGGGCGCGCGCTTTGCGGAGGCGGCAGAGGCCGAGGCGACTGCGGTAGCGGGTGCGCTCGCGGCGAGCGACGAGACTGCAACCGGTGCCGTGGAGGTGGCTGGCAGCTTGCGAGCGCAGCCGCCAGCGATTGTGAGCGCCGAGACGACGAGGACTGCCACGAGCCCGAGCGCGCCGACTCCCGAGAAGATCCACACACGAGCAGCCGAGCGCGAGCGGGATCTGCGAGAAAGGCGTGTCGTCACAAGCGAGGTCCCTCCGACAACGGGGTGCGGCGTCCGCGTGTACAATTTACCCGACATTGACCGAGCGAGGGAGCTTGATGAGCGTCGCCGAGAAGTCCGTCTATGAGATCCGCTGGCACGGCCGCGGCGGTCAGGGCGCGGTCACGAGTGCCAAGATCCTCGCTGACGCGGCGTTTCGCAGCGGTTTTGTCGGCGTGACGTCGCAGCCATCGTTTGGTGCCGAGAGACGCGGTGCGCCAATTACTGCCTCCACGCGGTTGGCCCACGAGCCGATTCGCGTCTTGAACCAGGTCAGCGAGCCCGACATCGTGGTGGTGCTCGACGACTCACTGCTGCAGGTGGGCGGAGCGACCGCAGGCGTCAAGCCAGGTGGAATGCTCATCGTCAACACCACGCGGCCAGCTGATGAACTCGGTGTCTCCGGGGACTTCTCGGTGGTCACCGCCGACGTGACGGGGGCGGCCGAGGCTGTCGACCTCATTGTGGGTGGGCAGCCCATGGTGTCGACCGCTATACTAGGTAGCTTCGCTAGGGCAACGGGCCTTATCGACTTCGAAAGCGTCGAGCGAGCAATCAGCCACGCGTTTTCCGGCAAGGCCGCCATGAAGAACGTCGAGGCTGCGCGAATCGCCTTTGAGTGCACGCAGTAGACACACCACGACAGGAGATGCACATGAGCAAGGCAGGGCGTTCTCAGGTAGGAAAGAAAGTACTGGTATCAGTTCTCTTGATCTGCGTAGCACTGCTTGCGGTGTTCGCCGCCGGGTGTTCGAAGGGTGGCGCTGGGGATCAGAAGGCGATGGTCGAGGCAGTCGCCAAGTTCTATGCCGCCCAAGGAGCGCTTGATCTGGCCACGATGAAGGCGACGATTTACGACCCACAGAACATGTCTGGAATCGCTACGGCCACGATACCGGCTGACGCAAAGAAGACCGAGATTGTCTGGAAGTCCGTGGGCGACACGGTCCTCATCACCGTTCCGTCGCAGGAATTGACGCTCACGGCCTCAGTGGCCAAGACGCCGGCGAATGCTGTCTTGGTTGCAGATCCCAGCGGCCAAGGCGAGACGCTGATCATGAAGAAGGACGGCGGCGTCTGGAAGATTGACTTCGCCGAGACGCAGAAGGCCAGCGCGGCCAAGGCAGCGGCACCTTCTCCCCAGAGTGCGCCTGCGCCCTCCGGACAGAGCGCGCCCTCAGGCACAAGTAAGCCCTAAGGCTCAGGCTCCCGACGCAAGGGTGGCGCGGACTAGTCTTCGTCGCCCTTGCTCGGGCCAAGCTGCTTTGCCCACTTAATCGCCATGTAGGTTGCAGCGAGGCCAATGAACAGCGCTGCAATTCCGACGATCGTGAGCGGCTCGTAACCGTGCGGGTCAAGCAAGACGACCTTCCGGGCGAGCGCGATCATGGCGACCAGAATCACAATCTCTGCGTGGACTTCGCGGTCCTTGAAGTAGACCTCAACGGTCTCTACGAGTTCTAGAGCGATGAGCACCGAGAGGAACAAGCCGAAGATACTGAGCAGCTGAGCTTCGGTGAGAAACAGACTGTCTTGACCTCCGGGTAGCCCCGGAAACGCGAGGGTCAACGGCACCCACACGAGCTCGACAACGGCGACGCCCAAGACGACGAACATCAGGATCAGCAGGATTCCGGCGATGATTCTCTTGCCCTTCTCGGCAAGCAGAATCAGGGGATGCGTCTTGTCGGGCACCTGCTCGTCCATGGGTTCTCCTTTGCGTCACAGTTCCCGAAGTGTCCGCTTGCCCTTGTGGCGCGACGCGACCCCTCTCCACTCGATAGTCTAGCGCAGCGGCGGGTCGGCCCGAGGGGGAGCCCTTGCTGGGCGAGCGACTGATATCATCCAAGCGCGCACTGTTCTTGGGCCACGAGGAGCGAACCACATGTTGAGCGGCACCGGACAAGATCTGATTGCTCAGTCAAGGCCGTCGGTGGGCGAAGCTGGGGCCACGGGTGACTGGCGCAGCAAGCATCCCGTCATCGATGCAGCTTCGTGTCTTGCCGCCAAGAAGGGCGCTGAGACCTGCCAGCTGTGTTGGGTCTACTGCCCCGACGCCTGTATCACTCGGGGGATTCCACCGCTCGTAGAGCTCACCTACTGCAAAGGCTGCGGCATATGCGCGGTCGAATGCCCGAGTCATGCCATAGAGATGGTGCCCGAGGGCGAGCACGGCATCTGCGAGATCTGACGCACAGACGCATCCCACTGGAGGAACCGTGCCAGAGCATCATCCCGACCCGCACTACCGACCGAGCAACCAACACGAACACCCTCACCAGCGAGCGCATGAGCGACCGCGCAGGCCCAGCTTGGGGCCTAGGGTGGTATGGGTGCTGTTGGCGGTCTGTGTAGTCGCTGCGGGCGCATGGTTTGGATGGCGGTTGCTGGACGCCCGGAGCACGCAGCCGACCCAGAAGGTCGTGACGGGCGTGGTTGGCATCTACTTCCCTGCCGGCGAGGCCTACAAGCGCGTGAACCGTCCGGTCTACCAGGGCCAGACCGACGCGGAAGCCGCGATTCAGGGGCTCTTGGCCGGCCCGACCGCCGAAGAGATCAAACAGGGGCTCAACACGAATATCCCGTTTGGCACCACGATGGAGTCCTTGCAGCTGGAGTCAGGCGGAGCGTCGGGTAAAGAGAAGGCGATCATCAGCCTCTCAAAGACGTTTCTAGACGCCACGAGTCGCAACCCCACCGACGCGAAATTCGAGTACGAGTCCCGTCTCGACCAGGTTGCCTACACCATGGCGCAGCTCACCCAGATCGGCAGCTCAGAAGTGAAGTCAGGTGGCAAAACGCTGCTTGTCCCCACCGTGGCACAGCTGGAGAAGCCGACAAAACCCGCTCCGGTTGTTGTGGAGCCGAGTAGCACGCCGCCGAAGCCGAGCTCCTCGGGTACGGCCGCGACGGACAAGTCAGAGGCGGCTTCGAAGCTCGCCCCGACCGAGTCGATTACGGCTGTCCAGCATCGGCTCGTCGACCTGAAGTACCTCCCGCCTGAGGCCGTGACCGGAAAGAACGACTATCGGACCCAGCAGGCGGTGACGGCGTTCCAGGCCTGGCAGGGACTTCAGCGCGACGGCACCGCAGGCCCGACGACGGTTGCGGCGCTCGGCACCGCCTCGGCTCCAACACCCAAGCAGGTCGCGGGTAGCTCGGGCCGTCAGGCGCAGGTCTTTCGCGACAAAGGCGTGACGCTGTTGGTACAAGACGGCAAGCTCGTGCGCGCCGTCCACGTTTCAACCGGCAAGACCGGCTATGAGACGCCGGCGGGCACATTCGCGGTCTACAGCAAGGAGCTCAAGCACTGGTCGACGGAGTACAACTGCTGGCTGCCGTACGCGAGCTTCTTCAACGCTGGCTACGCTTTTCACCAGTATGAGGAAATCCCGCCGTATCCTGGCTCACACGGTTGCTGTCGCGTGCCCGCGCCCGAGGCGCCCGAGGTCTACCAGTTCCTCGTGATGGGAACGACGGTCCACGTCTACTGATTTCACGCCCGGCACCAGATGCTCACAGGGAGGAACTTCATGCCCACCACCGCCGTCATCACCGGCAACGAGGCCGCTGCGACCGCTGCCAAGCTCGCGCGCGTGCAGGTCATCGCCGCCTACCCGATCACGCCGCAGTCGCCGGTTGTCGAGCAGCTCTCGGCGTGGGTCGAGTCCGGGGAGCTGCCAGCCGAGTTTGTGACCGTGGAGTCGGAGCACTCGGCTCTCACAGTCTGCATAACCGCTTCGACCGTGGGCGCGCGCGTCTTCACCGCCACGAGCGCAAACGGCCTCGCGTACATGACCGAGCAGGTCTGGTGGGCCGCCGGCGCTCGGCTTCCCATCGTGATGTGTGTCGCCAACCGCGCGATGGCCGCGCCCTGGAACGTCCTCAACGACCAGCAGGATTCGATGTCGGTGCGCGACGCAGGCTGGATCCAGCTCTACTGCCGAGACAACCAGGAGATCCTCGACACTACGCTGCAGGCGTACCGCATTGCCGAGCAGCTCCACGTGCCTGTGATGGTGTGCTACGACGGCTTCCTTCTTTCGCACACCGTCATGCCCGTAGAACTCATAGCCGCCGAGACCGCCGACGCCTTCCTCCCGCCGTACACGACGCCGCTCACGGTTGTCGATCCTGACAACCCCCGCAACATCGGCCCTGTCACAATCGCCGACCCACGCGCGGATGCGGACGGTGTCGTACGCCCCGGCTACATGGAGATCCGCGCGCAGCTGCACGCCGGACTCCTCGAGGCGCTTGACGTAATCCCTGCGGTCGACGCCGAGCTCGGCGTGCTCACCGGTCGCGTGTGGGGAGGCCTGACCTGGGAGTACCTGCTCGACGACGCCGAGGTGGTGCTGGTGGCCGCCGGGTCGCTCGGCACGCAGGCTACGGTAGCGGCCGAGGCGCTGCGTGAGGCTGGCGTGAAGGCCGGGGTGCTCGGGATTCGGGCGTACCGGCCGTTTCCGGTGGCGGCGTTGCGCGCCAAGCTCGCGGGCAAGAAGCTCGCGCTGGTGTTCGACAAGGCCGTCAGCTACGGCTTCGCAGGCCCAATCTGCAGCGACCTGCGCTCGGCTCTACTCGGTGACGACTCGGCGCCGGTGGTGTGGGGTGCGGTCTGCGGGCTCGGTGGACGCGACGTGTCGCCGACGGACTTGTCGGCGGCGGTGCTGCGGGCGATCACCGACCTCGAGGGCGGCATGCGAGATCGTGACGCCGACTGGGTGAATCTCAAGCTGACGGGAGAGACGCTGTGACGCGCATCATCGACCTGCCCTCGCGCGAGTACGTCCTGCCTGGAAACCGTGCGTGCGCGGGCTGCGGTATCGGCATCGGTCTGCGCGCGATTACCAAGGCGCTGGACGGCCGCATGGTTATGGCCGTGCCTGCGAGCTGTCTGACCGTGCTGGGCGGCATGTACCCGACTGCATCGGTGGAGGTGCCGTGGGTCAACGTGGCATTCCCGTCCACAGCCGCCGCAGCAGCGGGGCTTGTCGCCGGGCTGCGCGCAACCGGGCGCGACGGCGAGATGACGGTGTTCGCGATGGCGGGCGACGGTGGAACCGGCGACATCGGCATCCAAGCGCTCTCCGGCGCTGCCGAGAGAAACGACGACTTCATCTACCTGTGCTACGACAACGAGGCGTACATGAACACCGGTACGCAGCGCAGCGGGCTGACCCCGGCGGGCGCGCGAACCACCACTACGTGGTCGGGCAAGCGCGAGAACCCCAAGGACCTGCCCCGCATCATGGAGGCACACGGGATTCCGTACGTCGCTTCGACGTCGGCTGCGTTCCCCGCCGACGTCTACGACAAGGTGCTCAAGGCGCGCGAGATACGCGGTCTGCGCTACATCCACATGAATACGCCGTGCCCCAGCGGCTGGAACTTCGATCCAAAAGACACCGTCGAGCTCGGCAGGCTGTCAGTCGACACGGGTCTCGTCGTGCTCTACGAGATCGAGGACGGCGTCTTTCGCCTCACGGGTCGGAGCGCGTCGCTTGCCAAGAGCGGTGCTCTCAAGCCCGTCGCTGACTACATCGCAACGCAGGGCCGCTTTCGGGGCATGACCGCCGAGACCATCGCCGAGGTCCAAGCATGGGCCGACAAGCGCTGGGCAGGCTACGTCGCGCGCAATTCGACCCCGGTATAACACCGGGGTCGAGAAAGCCGTGCATCCACCGCGCAAGTGGACTGACTACTTGGAATCGACTTCCACCTTGAAGGTCTCGGCAGGTGCGACGCCGGCCTCCCACGGCCGGACGTAGTTCAGGCTGAGGGATCCCGTGCCAGCGGCAGTGACCGAGAACTTCATGGTTTGCTTGCCGCCCGCTCCGACCGCGCCGCTTGCTCCTTCGGAGGCGAACACCGGCTCGCCCTCGGACTTCAAGAACTCCGGTGCCGAGGCGATAGTCCATGTGTAGCCCGTGCTCGGGTTGGCGTCTAAGACGACCTCGAGTGTCTGGCCCGGCGCAACAGTCACGGTCTTGTCGGCGTCTGCCGCGGTGACCACAACAGGCCCCGTCTTTGCGCCCGATCCACTGCCGCCAGTATCGGCTGGCTTGGAACAGCCTGACAAGAGGGCCATCAGGAGCGCAGCAAGCGCTATCATCGTGAGTAGTGTCCGCCAACTGTATCGCCGAGATCCCCTCATGGTGCCTCCGATCAGCAGTGATTCGAGTATCCTTGCAGGTCGAGAAGTGAACCGCTGGATGCTCCTTCGGGTTGATTCTGCCCGAATGGGTGGCAGGTGAACAGTTCGAGTGTGCGGTTGCATGCGCGAGAGGTTGGGGAACTGTGCCAGTGAGAGGGTTGCAGCCCGTTAGGCTGCGCGATGAGAGGAGCCACACGCATGACCGATGAGACCACTCCCGCCGAGCCCGTCGATCCATACGCCCCGGTAGAGCCGGTAGAGCCCGCACCTGCACCACAACCGGCGGTAATGCCGCCTGCGCCGCTGGCCCTGGGACCGACTATCTCCTCGGGCTCCCGTGTTGTAGTAATGGTGTCGCGCGGTCCATCGCCGACGCCTCCGATCGCCTACGTGACGGTGCCGCAAGTTGTGGGCATGGCGCAGGGCGATGCACTGGCAAGACTTCAGGAGGCGGGGCTTCCGTCTCAGGTGTTCAACGACTACAACGACAAGCTGCCGCGAGGCGAGGTCATTGGGCAGCTGCCCGCGCAGGGTGCGAGCGTTCCGTCGGGCGCCGAGTCGGTGCTGATGGTCTCGAGCGGGAGAGCCGCGGCGCCTACAATCGCAACCGCGCTTCCCAACGTCATCGGACTCGCCGAGTCCGATGCGGTATCGCGGATTTAGGCAGCCGGGCTGTCACCGCAGCTCGTCCGCGAATACAGCCCCAACATCCCTGACGGCGTCGTCATTGCCCAGCTCCCCAACTCCGCGTCGCTCGTCGAGATGCCCAAGAAGCGCTCGCTGCTCTGGCTCTGGATCGTCCTTGCCGTGCTCGTGGTTGTCGCGTTGGGCGTGGGCGGTTATCTGTATCTGAACCGGACCGGCGTTGTGCCTTCGGTAGTCGGGCTGTCACAAGCCGATGCATCGGCCGCACTTAAAGCCGCGGGCTTCAAGATTGAGACTATCGAGATGACGCAGTCGATCAAGGCTTCCGAGGTCGGCAAGGTAGTGGGTCAGAAGCCGGCGGCCAACACGGAATCCAAGATGAGCGCAGGAGTCGTCATCTCGGTTTCGGGCGGCCAGAAGCTCCTGGAGGTGCCGACAATCACCGGCAAGACGCAAGCGGAAGCCGAGAGCGCTCTCAAGAAAGCAGGCCTAACCGCGTCGGTCACCAAGGGATATAGCGGCACGGTGGCCAAGGGCGTCGTTATCTCGCAGGCGCCAGAAGCTGGACAAAAGGTCCCCTCAGAAACAAGCGTGGGCATGGTCGTTTCCGAGGGCGCACAGAACGTCACCGTGCCGGGGTTGTCGGGGCAGTCGCAGAGCGCCGCGACAACGTCGCTCAAGTCGCTGGGGCTTAGCCCGCAGGTTGTGAGCAACTACGATCAGTCGACCTCCAAGGGCCAGGTCGCCGAGCAGTTCCCGGCCGCTGGAACGGCCGTTCCCCCCGGCACCATCGTGGGCCTCGTGGTCTCCCTCGGTTCGGCGACATCGACTCCGACAGTGACTGTGCCAAGCGTGGTGGGCAAGACCTCGAGCCAAGCCGAGACAGCGCTAAAGGCCGTAGGGCTCAAACCGGTCGCCGTGCAGTGGAGCGGAACCGGCGAGCCGCCCAACGCGGTCGTCGGCCAGGTCCCCGACTCAACCGCGCTGGTGTCGAAGGGGGCATCAGTCCTGATATTCGTCTCGAACGGCAAGTAGGCGTTCGCGCGTGACAGTCGAACTCACGGGAGCGCGGTCCGAATGGGCTGCGCTACCGTGATGAGCGCGCTCCCCTGCGGAGTTCTTCTTGACCGTCGCGCAGGCACGCGGGTATCCTCACTAGGCGTTGCGCACGGCCAGGTAGCTCAGTTGGTAGAGCAGGGGACTGAAAATCCCCGTGTCGGCGGTTCAAGTCCGTCTCTGGCCACCACAATAACTTGGAAGGGTCGAGCCTCACGGCTTGGCCCTTCTTGCATGTCTAGCTGGGCATACGGCGAGAAGAGTGGAGCAGTACAATCAACAGGACGCTCGGGCAAGGAGCGTTCACGCCCTGTAGCCGACATGGGATATTGAGGCGGCGCGTCCCGTCGTCGATCAGGGGCGGGTTGATCTCAAAGAAGGAGCCATCGAGATGAAGGCCAACCAAAGCACCATCGATCGTGTGATTCGCGGAGTTGTCGGTGTCGGGCTGCTCTTTGTCGGCATCGCGCTGGTCAGGGGCGTGTTTGGCATCATTCTCGACGTGATTGGCGCGGTGCTGCTCTTCAGCGGCTTCGTCGGCTTTTGTCACGTCTACAAGGTCTTCCACATTGACACTTCCAAGAAGGCCTAGCGGCAACAGCTTCGCTTCATCGCATGGTGTGGGGCTTGCAAGACAGGGTGCGTGCTATGGTCTGAAAGGGTCGCCGAGCCGCCCTAGCGATTCTTGTTCCCCGACCGTGGAGGCGGTGTGGGTTTCTTGGTGCGCCGGAGTTGGACGATTCAAGCGCTTGCGTTCGTCTTAGCAAGTGTCTTTGCTTTGTGCGCAGCATCGGCCGCAGCACTGCCTGCGGCCACTTCACCGGCGGTCGAAGCCAAGCAGGCGCAAGCGGCGGCCGCAAGTGCCGAAGCCGAGGCCAAACGGATGGAACTCGACGCCAAAGTAGCCGAGTTCATCTCAATCGGGCGCGAGCTTGATCGCACTCGAGGCGAGGTCTCCGAGCTCGCGATCAAGCTTGCAGCCGGCGAGCTCAAACTGACTGCAGCGCGCAGCACTCTCACTTCTCGCGCCGTCGAAATATACCGCGCTCCGCGGATAGGCATAGTCGAGGTATTCATCGGCACGAGCTCGCTCCAGGACCTTTTCGCCCGCATTCGGTATCTGGCCATCATCAGTGAACATGACGCTCGGCTGATGCGCGACTACAGACTCACGCTATCGGAGAACCTGTTCTTGCAGCAGAGTTTGGCCGACCAAGAGGCCAACCTAACCAAGCTCCAGGACCAGGCCGATGAGCAACGCAAACAGATCGAAAGAGATGTGGCTGCCCGGGAAGCGCAGGCCAAGACGCTCGGGTCGGATGCCGCCAGGCTTGCGGCTGCTGCCGCCGCGGCCGCGGTTGTCCCGACAGTGGGCGGGACGGTAGGCGGCACTCCCACGGGCAAGTTCGTGCCTGAGACCGTCATTTCTCAAACGAACTTCCGCGCTGCGACTTCTATGAGCGCAGCAGACGTCCAGGCGTTCTTGCAGACACAGCCAGGCGCGCTCAAGAGCTACGTCGGCGTGGGCCATTCGGGTGTCCAGCAGACAGCCGCCGAGATGATTGCCGAGGCGTCGGTCAACTTCAACGTGAGTCCCAAGGTGATTCTCGCAACGCTTCAAAAGGAGCAGTCGCTGCTGAGCACGAAGAACCCATCACAGAGCCAGTACAACGGCGCCATGGGCGCGGGCATGCCGGACTCAGGCAGTATTGCTGGCGAGATGCAGGGGTTCGGCAACCAAGTCTGGTGGGGAGCGCAGAAGCAGAACAAGAACGCGCTTGATTGGCACCAAGGTGCCTTTGAACCAGTCGACGGCACCAACATTTACCCCACCAATGAGGGCACCTTCGCCCAGTATCGCTACACCCCGCACACTTCGGGTGTGATGTCGTTCTGGATGATCTACTGGCGCTACTTTGGTGACCCGCTGTCGTAGGGGCGCTTGCGCGTCGGTCCTGCCACCCGAGCTAGAGGTACTGCCACACGTCGTCGACGCCGGCTTCGGCGGCTGGAACACACTCGGCGATCGAGCAGAGCGGGGCGCCGGTCTGCGTGTCGACAAGGCGCAAGTCCCGCACCTCGGGAACCTCATTCCACCGGCCGTGGGCATCCGCAAGCAGCTTTACGCGCGGGTGGAGTAGGTCGTCGCCGTTGACTCGGTACACCACTGCCGTCGAGCCGTCATCGAGCATGACCACGGCCCCCATCGGATAGATGCCGAGCATGGCAACCAGTTGCTTGGTGACGCCAGGGTCGTAGGCCTTTTCGCGGCCCTGCATGAGCACTGCGAGTGCCTTGTCCGGCCGAATCTCTCGGCGGAAGGGGCGGTCGGTGGTCATCGCATCGTAGGCGTCACAGATCGCGACAATCTTGGAGAAGAGATGCTGCTCAGCTCCGGTGGTGGAATCCGGATACCCCATCAGGTCGTGGCGCTGGTGGTGCTCAAAGGCCACTACCATCGGCATCTTGTCGGCAATCTGGAGGCGCTTGAGAAGGTCGGCGCCCTCCTCGGAGTGCTGCTTCACGAGCGCCCACTCCTCGGCCGTTAGAGGGCCGGACTTCAACAATACCTCCTCCGAGACGCGGACCTTGCCAATGTCGTAAAGCAGTGCCGCGAGTCCCAGCGATCGCAGCTCGTCTGGGTCCACACCGAGCGCTGTGCCAAGCGAGATTGACAGGATACAGACGTTGATTGAGTGGTTGAGCGTGTAGTCGTCGTGGCCCTTAATCGCGGTTAGTCCGAGGACGGCCGCAGGGTCCTGCAATAGGTTGTCCAGCATCGACTCGACCACGGTCTGCAGTCGTCCCACCTCGACGACGCGCCCGAGCTTGGCCTGCGACTCGATGTCTCGCATCGCGCCCATGCCGGTGTCATAGCTATCGCGCGCTCGGGCTCGCACCTCACGGCTGCGCTCCTCGTCGCCGCTGCCATCCAGTGTCGTGGTCTCGGCGAGCGATATTCCACGCACGTCGCGTGCCTCGAGAAATGCGCATGCCCCTTCGATTCCGACAACGTCCGCGTCTTCCAGGAGGCTGATGAGCGCGGCGCCCTCCTCGGCGGTCATCGAGGAGAAGAACGTCACCGCCGAGACGCCCTTGGCGAGCAGCTCGTCGATAAGCTTGCGGTAGGTGACGCTTTCCTCGGGGAAGACCTGGTTTTCCACGAACAGCGTGCCTTTGTAGATGTTGACAGTGACGTCTTCAAACCCAAAATTGGCCAGCGCACGCACCGCGCTGACAAGCTCGACGAGAGATTGAGCGACAAGCGGGTGCGTGATCGGGTAGAGGGCCGCGTTGGTATCGGCCACAGCGAGAGTGCGCACCAGCTCGCGTGCGCTCTCGAACTTCTCGGGCGTGGCGAACGGCGCCTGGACGGCGACGAACTTCAGCTCGGCGTCGAGTTCGGTCGGTTCGGCCAGCGGGCCGTCGTCTTCTGGGCGGTACGGGGTGTCCGTCACGGTGTTTCAGCTCCCTTTGGTCGTTCTGTGGCTCTGATATGTTCGAGTGCGGCGCGTGCTTGTTCGCGGAGCTCTCTACTCTTTCTGCCCCAAGCGAGTGGACGATCCGCGGTTCGGTGCAGTGCATGTTCGGCTTCAGGCGTGCCGATACGCTCCAGAGCCCGGATGACTTCCTTCTTGGTCTCGTGGGTGCGCTGGATGACGTTGAGATCCTCGAGTGCGCGCGTGAGCTGGTGAATTGCCGGCGCTGCCTTGACCCGACCAATCTCTCGCACGGCAAATCGCTGTGTCTGGGGTTCAGAGTGGCCGAGCGCCCGGACGAGTGCATTTGCGGCTTCCGGTTCGGGAATATCGGCCAGAGCACTGATTGCAGCGAATCGCACACCCTCATCGAGGTGGTTCAGAGCCTGTCCCATCACTGGAACCACGCGCCGGTCCCCGAGCATAGCGAGCGTGCGCACGATGGCGATCGCCCGTGTCGGCTCTTCGGCGCGGAGCCGCGCTCGCGCTACGCCCAGGAGCGGCTCGCTCATGGCGCGCAACACCGGTCGCAGCAGGTCGCGGGTAGTGTCCGGACCACTCACGTAGGCGTCGAGCAGGACTTCGGCGCCGAGCGGGCCAGCGGTTGCGAGAATCTCCCCCGCGATGGCGGCGTCGCCCTCGCTGGCAATCACGGAACACATGTCGTTGAGGACGTGTCGCTGCGAGAGTGTCGCTTTGGCCGAAGAAATCGCATCGAGCAGCGCCACTTGCGTCGAAAGCTCGTCGAGCCGCCTGAGAGCCTCGCGGACTGTGGCAAACGCGCCGTCGCAGACCGCCTGCGGCAGCGAGTCGCCAATCGTGAGTACCGTGTCGGCGTCGGGGTTCTTGCGCGAGAGAGCGACTGCGGTGGCGAGCGCCCGGCTGGCTGAGAGCGACGGTGACGCGATGGCGACTTGGCGGTTGATGTCGGTGAGATCGTCAGGCTCGGCCATGTAGCGCGCGAGTTCGGCTGCCGGTGGTGATTCGGGCGGAAGCTCCGTGGGCCGCTCTTGCTCTCCACCGGGATCCGGAGCGAGCATCTCGGCCAGGAGGCGCGCGGTCTCGGGCGGCAGCTCGAGCGCGGTGGCGATGCGGCGCGAGTCGGTGCCCACCTGTGCAGCAACGAGCGTGAGCAGCCGCGCGAGTGCGGCAGGCTTCATCTGTGCGATGACGCCGAGCATTCCTTCCATTCGCTGGCCGTTGCTGTCAGCCTTGAGCGAGAGGCCGAGCACCCGCATCCGCGTCGGCTCATCGAGTCGCATCAGCGCCGCCGACACACGCTCGATCGCGACCTGGCGGGTCGCGGCTTCCATTTCCGCAATCGCGGCAGCTACGTCGTCATCGCCGGGTCCACTCGCCCGAGCCCAACGCTCAGCCGACTTCTCGAGTTCCGGCGCGATATCGTCAAGCGGCGCCGTCATTAGATCGATGCCGAGAAGCCCCTCCTCTTCGGAAGCGCGAAGCGATACCTCCACGACGGCGATGTGTGCGACTTGGGATGCGGCCAGAAGCGAGCGAGCCCCACCCTTTGTCCGGACCAACGCGGGGCTCGCGTTGGCGACCGCGACAAACGCCGCGGCCTCCGGTTCGGTGAGCCCTGGGGCTATCAGCAGTTGCCCGACTTGGAGCGCGTGAAGCGCCCTAGCAAGAGCGGCGACCTGGCTGCTACCCATTGCGATGGGGTCGTCACCGATTGCGAAGCCTTCGGCGTTGACCGAGAAGCGCAGAGGACCCTGGGCGCCGACGACTTGGTTGGCGCGTGCGGTCAGCGCGGCGATCGCCTCGGCTGGAAGCGCAGAGGCGGCGGGATAGATGCGAGCAGCTCCGCAGGCAGCGGCGAGCAGCCGCAAGGCTTCCTCGGCGCGGGGGTAGTCCTGTGCGGTGCTCATCACTACCCCCCTTTCGGGGTCGCTGGGCCTGCATCATCTATCGGCGTTTGGTGAGCCATCCTGCAGCCTGGCCCCCTCACGATTGTGACACGGCTCACAAGAATCGTGGATTCGTGGTTCACTTTAGCTGTCCTCCGGGTCGAAGTGTGACGATACGGAGGTACCGGCGATGAACGGATGCTTCGCCGCGTCGAGGAATCGGAGACCGCGTGACACTGCGGACCGAACAGTACTACCGGCACGTAGCCGAGGACGCGCTCGCCGCGGTTGGCTGCACTGAGCCGCCCGTGCCGATTGAGGGTCTCGTAGCCTCACTGGGAATTCCTGTGCGCGCCGTTAACCTTCCCGCGTTCTTCACCGCCGCGACAATATACGAAGATGGACTGCCGGTTATGGTCGTGAACCACGCGCGACCAGAGATTGAGCGTCGGCATGCACTCGCTCACATGACCGGGCACGTGCTCTTGGCGCTTTCTGACGAGAGTGACTCCTTCCCTCGTGCTGACGGGGATCACAGGGAGGCCGACTTGGTAGCGCGCGACCTGATGATGCCGACGGGAATGGTGCTGGAACAGTCGCGCACCTGGTTTAACGACTACCGGTATCTGTCGCGGCTCTTTGGGGTGACCGAGGGGACCATGCTCGACCGTATGCGCGAACTGGGGCTCGTGCATGATCAGAATGGCGCCGTCTGGGACTTCTAGGCGTGCGGTGTCTTGGCGGACTCGCTACCCGACCGGTTGATTGACAAAGTTAGTGCAAAACGATGACGGCATTCGTTCTTGTCAGAGTTATTGCAAAGAATCCCTGCTGAATGCCGCTTTTCTCCCAAGGAGAGGAGCGGCATTTGCTCGCTTTCCGCCTCT
>JBAXEO010000037.1:0-14968 GCA_037140395.1 Coriobacteriia bacterium | reverse complement strand
TGGAGCTAGTTCTTGAAGCGTATGGTATTCAACCCATCGGGCTTGTGCCCGGCAGGGTAACCCGGATCTCTCGACAACGTGCCCGTCGAATCGACGTAGCTGACCTGCGTCGAAGCCACGTATGGGGTGTTGTCGAGAATGTCCCAACCTATCTTCTTCCGATAGACCCGCATCTCAATTCCTCGCAGGCCTTCGGGCGAAGGAAAATCGGCACGCAACGTCGCAGTCACCCACGGAGTGCTGTTGCCAGCCCTATCTTCGTCCGCATCAATCTCCTTGACGTAGAACACAGCGTCATCGGGATCGCCATCGTATTTCTCGATCAACCTGGAAACGCCACCACTCTCACGAAAGATGTCGATGAGCTCGGAGGCCTGTTGTTCATTCAGAAGATTGCTCTCGGTTGCTTCGACGCTCTCGTGCAGCTCGCTCGTCACCGCGTGGCCGAGCGCTCCGCCAACTTTGCTTGAACGGGTCCCCCATCGGTGAGTCCCGAGCACCGGATCAGTATCCTCAGGCGCTGGGGCCACGCTCACACTGATGATCTCCGCATTGGGAATCGGGACTGCCGCCGGCTGAGCTGTGGTCAGCGCAGGCGTCGGGCTCGCTTTGACTGGAGCTGTGGAGCTTCCCTGCGGTGTCATCACGGCCAGCGGAGCCTTGGGCGTACACGCGGTCACGCACAATGCCGTCACGAGCAAGACCGCTGAGAGAGCGACACGTCTGAGTAACATAGTTCTTCGCCTCGTTCTGTTTCTGAGGTGCCTACTAGGAGTTACAGTACCCCCGACTCCGTCCGAATAACAACGGGACGGCGCGCTGCAAACAACTTCTGCAAGAACAGCTACTGCGTGTAGCCGAGTTCCTGCAGTGCCTGCTTGCGTAGAGTATCGGCCTTCTCGGCGTCGGCCATTACAGTTTTCTCGATGGCGGCGAGTCTGTTCTGGGCCCAGTTGGGGTCCGAGAGGATGGCTGGGGTGCCTACGGCCATGGCGGCTTTGGCTAACGCCGATTGCTTCTTGATGTCGGATCAGCGCGATAGCCCGGCCGCTGCACTTCTTGTGAGGGCGCGCTACTGAGGAGGTCGGCTGCGCATAGGTCGGGGGTGAGACCTGACCTACCGTCGCAGGCTGGGGGGCCGATACGTTCCCCCGGGCTGCGGTGCCTGATCATCGTTCGTCATGAGGGGTGCCTCCCTTTTGGGAATGGTATCCGGGCGGCCGCGGCCGCGCTCGCCCGAGAATCGCCGCCGGATGCTACCATCCCGCGAAAGGGCAATCCGACTGCGGTCGCCGTCGGTCGGCATTCGAAAGGCGGAAACACCATGGCACTCGCAGGATTCTGCCGGCAGTGCACGCAGTACGTCTATCTGACAGAGCAGTGGGGCTGCATCAATGGCCACGCCTGGAACGAGATCAGTGGCTGGTACGACCCGCAAACCGGCGCCCCAGTGACGCCTCCCTGGATGCAGGTTGCACCTCCGGTGTCATCTCCTGAGTCGGTTGTTGCGCCGATTCCAGAACCTGTTATCGCTCCTGTTGTTGCGCCGGCCCCGGCTGCTGCTCCCAGCGACCGGCTCGCGCTCTTGGCCGACATCCTTGCGACGTTCGCGAAGTACCCCAGCTTCAACGCGCAGTACGGAACCGATGCGGATATCGTCGTGGACAACCAGTTGGTCAACGCGAACTGGGGCACGGGGAACAAGAAGGTCGACTACTCGGCTGTCATGAAGGCCGTAGAAGCCGAGCTCACAGTCTACTTTTGGGACATCGTGAAGGAGAGCGGCGCCGGTCTAACCTTTGGCGGATTCGAAGCCGAGAGCTATTCCGTCTCGGGCAAGTCCCGCTCGGGCGTTCAGAAGATGATGATCATCGGCGCCGATGGCGCGCCGGTCGAGTGGGAGTGGGACTACGCCGCCACGCGCAGCATCGTTGAGGATGCCACAGCCCGGCACGGGTGGAAGACCAAGGTGGTCCTGCAGAAGAAGTCGGCTCAGTGGTAGCTGGCCACCGCGGCCCGGAGCTGAACGACTGCGCCTAGCTACACCCTCGCCACGCGCACGCCGAGCGCCCTGACCGCTTGGGCAATCGACGTTGAGCCCGAAGCCGTCGCGCATTCCAGCGCCACGTGTGCGCATGCCTCGGCGTCGGATGCGGCGTCGTGGTGTACGAGCGCGATGTTGCAGTGGTCGCAGACCGTGTCGAGGGTGTGCTTGTGCAGCTTGGGAAACGCCTTGCGGGCCATGCTCACGGTGCACACGTAGTGGTACGACAGCGCTGGCAGCTCGTGGGAGGCGATTAGCGCGCGCAACACCCGAACGTCGAAGCTGGCGTTGTGCGCTAGCAGCGGGCCTTGCGCCAGGAGAGGTTGTACCTCAAACCACACCTCGCGAAAGTCCGGGGCGAGTTGGGTGTCCTCGGGACCGAGGCCGTGGACGCGGGTGTTCCAGAACTCGTACTCGTTGAATGGCGGCTGGATGAGCCACGAGTGGCGCTCGGCCACGCTCCCATCGCGCACGATTGCTATCCCCAGAGCACAGGCGCTGGTCGGCTCGCGGGTCGCGGTCTCGAAGTCGATGGCGACCCAGGTATCGGAAGGGGTGGCTGGAGGGCGGTCGGTGCTGGGCATGAGGCCTCTCGGGAGGTGACGGTTGTGGCGACTCGGCTATTGTCGCCTGTATGCGGGGGTGGTGCCAGCAGGCGGTATTCGGGGCCGGGCAGGTCGCCGCAGAGCAGCCCTCAAACGTCAGAAAGTTGAGTTTTCCGTGCCGACGGGGCATGCTGTGAGCCGTAGAAGGCCGTGATTGATGCCTGCACAGAGGGCTCAGATGCGGCGCCCGTAGTCGTTCGGAGGCTTACACATGACACTGAACCATCCCGCGGCCGCGCGCCGCATCATCCTCTTCCCGATTGCCCTCCTGGTGCTTTCCGCGCTCGCCGTTGGCGGCGCGGGGATGTTCCCCGCAACCGCTGAGGCTAAGCAGTTCGTCGTCGCGATTGACGCGGGGCATCAGGCCAAAGCCAACAACAAGAACGAGCCAATCGGACCTGGATCCGGCACCAAGAAGGCTTCTGTCTCAAGCGGCACCTCGGGCGTTTCGACTCACAAGGCCGAGTCGGTCATCAACCTAGCGGTTGCCAAGAAGCTCAAGACGCTGCTGGAGGCAAAGGGCGTTAAGGTCGTCATGATCCGCACCTCGGAGAAGGTCAACATCCCCAACTCCAAGCGCGCGAAGATGGCCAACGACGCTGGCGCCGACTTGCTCATCCGGCTTCACTGCGACTCGGCGGGCTCGAAGACCCGCGGCGTACTGATGCTCGTTCCCGGCAAGAACAAGTGGACGGGGCCTATCGTCAAGTCGTCTGCCATCGCTGGCTCCGCAATACAGAAGGCGGTCCTCAAGGCGACCGGCGCGAAGAGTCGCGGGACCAGCAAACGCACCGACATGGCCGGCTTCAACTGGTCCAAGGTCCCAAGCGTCATCGTCGAGATGGGCGTGATGAGCAACAAGACCGACGACAAGCTGCTCGCCTCATCGGCCTATCAACAGAAACTGGCCACAGGCATGGCGAGCGGAGTAATGGCTTACCTCAAAGCGAAGTAGCTCCCCCCGCAGGCCGATTGGCGGCCTCGGCCAGCAGCGCGACGACCTCGGCATCCTCGGTCTGGCCGAAACGAGCGTAGAACTGACCGACCGAGGCGAACTGCACAGGGATCTCGAGTGCGACAAGCTGGTCTACGTGCGGCTCAATGAGCGCGGCGGCTCCTTGGGCGGCCACGGGCACGGCCAGGAACACCAGCGTGGCGCCACAGCGACGGATGTACTCGACAGCCGCCAACGCGGTGAACCCGGTCGCAAGTCCGTCGTCGACCACAATGGCGGCGCCACGCGTCAGTTCGAGAGGCGCACTACCGGCGCGGAAGACCGCGAGCGAGCGCGTGGCTTTCGCGTGCGCGGGCCCTGCGAACGCGCGGACCTCCTCGGCGGAGAACCCTGAGTCGGCGTTCACGAGCACTTCGCCGTCAGCGGCGACCGCGCCGATTGCGAACTCGGGGCTGCCGGGTGAACACACCTTTGCCGCAACCACGACGTCGAGCCGCAGCCCCAAGACGCGTGCCACTTGGGCCGCCACGACCATACCGCCGCGTGGGATGCCGAGGACGACGGCGTCGAGCCAGGGGCCCATGGTGCCGAGCTGCGCGGCTAGGCTTCGGCCAGCGTCGATTCTGTCGGCGAACACCAGGCTCACCCCCTACGGGGCTGTATGCCCCAATGGCGAGGAGTTGCAGCGGAATTCCAGTGCGGCGCGAAGCGAAGCAGATGCGGGACCGGGTGCGACCGAAGCAGGTCGAGATTCACCGTCAGTGATTCGAGTCGAACTCGCGAATTCCCTCTGCCAGCGCTGACGCAATCCGGTCACGATTCTTCGGATTCTCGAGGAACGCCCGGTCCTTCTCATTGTCCCCGATCTCGAGCAGGCACTTGTACTTTGCATCGTTTCGGACCGGCTCCAGGCTATAAAGCCGCGCTGCTCGGGCCGGTCGCTTCTTCCAGCCGAGCTCGTCGCTGAGCGCGCCGAGGAGCGTGTCGCAGAGTGCTTCGCCCTTCGCATCACCTGGCAACACTTCGCCGAGAAGCCAGTGCTCGAGTGCTCCCGAGTCGACGTGCAACCCGATAAATACGTCGGCGTCAGCGGCGTTGGCGAGCTCCACCTCATTGTCGAAGGCCTTGGTATTGGTGGGGTTAGGTCGGTAGTTGTTCGTTCCCGTCTTGCCGTGACGGATGTCCCAGGCCTTGACGTTGGGATACTCAGACAGCTTGGCGATCACCCGGTCAGCAATGTCACCACAGATCACGTACTCACGATCCCAGTCAGCAGCGGTGTCGGCCTGGTGAGAGGGCTGCCAGGCAATGATCATCGTCTTCTTGGGCATTGCTGGTTCGGGAGAGGTCGGAGCGACCGTCGCAGGTTGCGTTGCAGCGGCCGAGATCGCCGTAGTGGCTTCTGGGGTCGAGGAGGTCGCAGCGGGAGCTTGGACCGAGGACGTCGTCGCGACAGAACCGCTGACACCCACGGTCACTCTCGGATTGTTGGCGGCGATCGCAAGCGTCGCCACGAGCGCAACGACGGCAAGAAGCATCACCGCGATCACAAGCAGGTCCCAGCGAAATGGCGCCGAGCCGCTGCGTTGCTCTCGGCGGTTCACTTGGGCGCTGCGTAGCGCGGATAGCAGTCGGGGCTCGGATAGCGTTTGGAGGCCGCGGATGCCTCCGCTCTTGAGGAGAAGCTACCGAAAATGACGGCGTAGTAGCCCGCCGTGAGTCCTTTGCCTTTGTCATCTTTGAAATAGTCGGTGTCGATGACTGCAGCCTGCTCTCCCTGTGCGGCGAGTTGGTTCATCGCGGCAACGGCCTGACTCTCGTCCTTGAGGCTGTTGTAAACGCACGTCCAGCCAGGTGTGTAGTCGCCGGCAACGACTCCGCTCACTGCCGATGTTGCCGGTGGCGCCACAGCTGTGGGAGTGCCACCGGCGGCCGCAACGGTGACTCGCACGACGCTGTTTGTCTTCATCCCGGCTGTGCCCGCGCTGGGATCCGTACTCAAGACGGTGCCGGCGGGCGAGCCGGACGGTGCCGAGTCGACGCGCACGTCGAACCCGTTGGCCGCGAGCGCTATTCTGGCGGTCTCCACATCTTGCCCAACGACATCCGGCATCGTGAGTTCAGCGGTCGACACCGTCGTGGCCAATATTGATGCGGCACCGCTCGCGTGACCCCCGGTTGGACCGGCCCCCGCCAAGATCACGAGCGCGATGATAGCTGCCGCACCGAGCATAACAACGCCGATGGTGAGGAACACGTGGATAGGATTACGTCTGGCTCGAACTTGCGTTGCGCCGGTTGCGGCGTCTTGCGCGGCTACGGTAGAGGGTGTGACGCCGCCCCGAAGGTGAGCTGCCATCTCGAGAGCTTGTGCGTACCTCTGGTTGGGGTCTTTCGCGAGGGCACGCCGGAAGACGGCTTCCACCTGATTAGGGGCACCGTGAGCCGTGAGCGGCGGGGGTTCCTCGTGCACGATGCGGTAGAGTGTCGCGGTCGAAGACGGCGCGAGGAAGGGGTTGAACCCGGCAATCAGCTCGTAGCCGACCACCCCGATGGCGAAAATGTCGGCCCTCCCATCGACAGGCAGCCCCATGACCTGCTCGGGGGCCATGTAGCCGGGTGTGCCGAGGACCGTGCCGACCTGAGTCATGGTCGACTGCGACGTTGAGTCGAGCAGCTTGGCGATACCGAAATCGGTGACCTTCACGCGCCCATCTTCGAGCACGAAGATGTTGTCCGGTTTGATGTCGCGGTGCACGATTCCCGCGTCGTGAGCACTCTGGACCGCGTCGAGAATTTGCACGACTACGGCGACTGCCGCCGAAACCGGAAGAGGGCCTCGGCTCATCAGTTCGGCCAGAGTCAGGCCGTCCAGGTACTCCATAGCGATGAAATGCCGGCCGTCGTGGTCAAAGACGTCGTGAATCTGGACTACGTTGTGGTGTGAGAGCCTTGCAGCCGAGCGCGCCTCTCGGGCAAACCGCTCGACCATCTCCTCTAGGTGCGCTTCGGCGAGTCCAGGGGGAAGGGCCAGTTCCTTCAGCGCAATGCGTCTATCGAGAGTGAGGTCCCAAGCGTCGTAGACGACACCCATGGCGCCTCGCCCGAGTTCTCCGTCAATCCTGTAGCGCTCCAGGCCGGGCATAGATCCTCTTTCAGGCCGGTTGCTATCTCAATATCGCTCGTCCATTGCCGGAACCTAGGCGAAGTCGAACGTCAGGCGGCAGTTAGAGCCGCCGAGAAGCACCTCGTCGCCGCCTCGAAGCGGCCGGTGCTCGGTCGTAATCTGCACACCGTTCACAAACGTCCCGTTGGTGCTTCCCGAGTCGGCGATCCCTAAGTCCCCGTTCGAGTGCACGAGAAAGACGGCGTGAGATCCCGAAACCAACGAGTCATTGACGACTACGCCGCTCGACGCACTCCGCCCAACGCTGTAGCGAGCCCCCGCAGCGAGCGGAATCGACGTCAGGGGGCGGCTGTTGAGCAGTACACGCACGCTGCGGGCGTACCTTGTCGCGGCGACTGCTCCGCCGGGAGCCGCAGGCGCGAAGGCCTGCTGGGGCACGTATTGCTGTCCCGCCGAGACGTCGGGCGTCCCTTCGGGATAGAGAAACGTGAACATATTCCGAGACCCGCAGTTTGGACAGATCTTCGCTCGCGGGCTGCTGCTGCGAATGACAAGGATGATGAGCAGATAGAGCAAACCGCCCAGGAATGCGAACAGGAGTATCAGCGTGATGATGATGTGGTGAGGCAGCAGCAGCGGCTCTTCATTCCATGCGCCGACATAGCCGCATGCCTGGCACCGCGGAGTGTTGTGCCGCGCCTCCTGTCCGGATGCCGGAAACCCCTGGGCCATAGCTATTCCCTTCGGTGTGATGTCGGCACTGCAAATTCACGACGGTTCATAGCAGCATTCCTCGGCCCTCATCCGAAAGAGAATCCATCAAGTCCGGTGGGGCAACCGAAAGGACGAGTCTCACCTTGCCGAGACGAATCTCATCACCAGCGGCGACTATGGAATCGGCCGTTTGAACACCGTTGACGTATGTGCCGAACGAACTGCCGAGATCTCTGACACTCATCCTGGAGCCGGCAACCACAAGAGATGCGTGACTGCGAGAAACGCTGCTGTCAGGAATCACGACGTCGTTGGAGCTCGCTCGGCCGACGGCGTTGGGCCCCGAACGGAGTGGATACCGCCGCCCGGCGGGATCGACAAGCTCAAGTCCAGTCCACCCCGGCTGCCCTGCCATCAGAGTCTTCGTTGCGGACCCAGCAGAACCGGTGGTGCCAAGGGAAGCGATCGCCTCTGCCTGATCGCTGGAGCCGTCACCACGATTCGCCGATGCCACTGCCCAGGCACCCAGCCCGAGGAGACAAAGTCCGCCGAGCGCGACCAGCGCGCCGCTCGAATCGGACACCATCCCTCCGGCTCCGGTTGCGAGACCAGTGCTGGTAGCGTCTTGCCCTGCCACGAGGACGTAGTACGGCTCCTGCGGCTGAGAGACCTCCACACCGAGCACTCCGACGGTCCATGTACCGGGTGCAGGGTTCTTGATGAACATCTGCTGCGGCCGAGCGGAGGTCGATACCGCCAGCCCTGGATAGCCGCTTGAGACCATGACACCCTTTGGATCCTTGAGACGCAGATCCAACACGCTACCCGGCCAGTTCAACACGGCCTCTATCTGACCGACCGTCCGGGAAACCTCGAACGATCCCGCCGCCGCCGTCTGCCCTTGCCCAACGGTTCCGCTCAGCTCTGCGAGCACGTTCGGCATGCTCGTCGTGACCGCGATCCGGATGTAGGTGTTGGCTAACTGCAGAGCGTCTTCGGCTGGGTAGTACTCTCCACCCGTGCGAGCCGCTATCTCCCGAAGGAATTGCTCGTCAATCCCACCCGGGTCGCCAAACCCGATTGTGTAGATCACGACGCCCGCATCTGCGGCATCTTGAACGGGGCCATTGAGCACTTCGTCATTGGACATGCCGGTATTGTTCTGCCCATCAGAGAGAAGCACCATTATGCGCTCGGCGTTGGAGGCGGATTGCTGGATCTGGCCAAGACCCACCGCTATGCCATCGCCGATGTTTGTGCTGCTCTGGGGGGTGAGCTGGTTGATGGCGTTCCTGACAGCGGAGTAGTCGCTCGACAATCCGAGAAGCGGGTCAGCCGCAGTCGAAAAGGCGCATACAGAAACTGAATCGCCTGACCCAGACTGCCCAGACTGCCCCTCTATCACGCTAACCAGTGAATCGGCGGCGCTCTTCGCGGATTCGATCTTCACCCCATCACGCCACGTGTCTCCCATGCTGCCGGAGACGTCCACTACGAGAGAGGTTGCCGAAAATGCTGCGCGCTTCGATGAAGCCGGCACAGGCGAGTTCCGAATGAAGTGGATGCTGGAGTCCTTCTCGGCGAAGAGGTCCTCCGGATAGACGACAGCGTAGTCCTTGTTCATGTCGATATTCTTGAGGTCGAGACCAGCATCATGATAGGCCCACCACACAAGTTTGCTGCAATAGAAACGGTTCGTGTTCTTAATACTCTGGCGAACCGGTTCGCCTCCGTTCATGGCCTTTACCGCAGCCAGTACCTCCCCCAGTGTATTGGCTTCCGAAATCGAGCCCCAAAGACGATTGTCCACTGCCGCACACGCAACCACGGCATAGTCATACGAGTACTTCCCGACCTTGTCCGATGCACTCCTGCAGGCCGCGGCCCGCGCTTTCGTGTCGGCTGCGGAATCGGGCACCCTGAAAACCATGCACTCTTGGTCCGCTCCGACGTTTTGGAACCACTTCTTTGCACTCCCAGACGTGATACCGCTCTCGCCAGCCTCAACGACCGATCCTGAGTTGCACAGGATTGCCGAATGTGTCCAGTACTGCCCGAGCTGGTCGAGCGCCCAAGGGTGGAGTTTCCCCACCGTGTCACCGAGTTTGCCCCTGACGATGTCCAGAGCGATGTTCTTAATCGCCTGGACTGCCTCAGCGCGCGACCATGAAGGCGCCGGCTTATGCGTGAGAAGTACGTCGCCTGGGAGCAGGCGTTTAACAAGCTCATCGATTTCGCCGTCGGTCCGAGGGGGGGCAACGACGACGACAGCTCGCAAAACCTGCGAAGAGCCAGGTGTCTCGGCGGTGATGACGTGGTCCCCGGGAAAGGCCTGCTTGGGAACTACCCATGAGCCCTTGAACCGCCCGAGACTAACCGGTCCGCTTGGGTCCTTGCGGGCAGCAGCGATCGTGGTGCCCGACCAGATGATCGTTCCATCGTCCCAGCGCACCGTCACCGGCAGATTACCACCCCCGAAGCCGGACACGACGAAGTCGCCGGACACGTTGCAGGTTACAGAACGCGATATCGCGGGATAGCGCTGCATCGTGCTGCTGAGGATCGTCTTTCCCGGATCAAGGTACTCATCTGCGCGAACCACGATGTCACGTGTGGGCGGGTTCGTAATGATGGCAAGTGCTGACGCCGGCATGAGCAAGGCGAGCATTACGGCTGTCGGAAGGAGCATTCTCCGGCCCCGCACGAGACGCCCAATCTCGAACTGCATCATGTTCATGGCCCCTCCCTCGAGGCCGCGACGCGACGCATCGCAGGCCCCCTGTGTGAAACGACGTTGCCGTTCCCCTAGCGCGACTCCAGATACTGCATGGTCCCCTCGCTGATACCCTGTGTAAGTTCATCCTGATACGACGCACTGTTCAACTTACGGTCCTCGGCGGAGTTGCTCATGAACCCCATCTCGACCAGAACCGTCGGCACCTTGGACCAGTTGAAACCCGACAGGTCGGACCTCGTGACGATGCCTCTATCCGTAGCTCCCGTTGCCGAGATGACACTCCTGTGGATGAGCTTCCCCGCAGCGGCACTCTCGGCGACAATCGGCGCAGTCCACTTGTTCTTCGCGGGGACCAGCGTCGACAGTCCATGGACCGAAGAATCACCGCCCCCATCGCAGTGTAGTCGGATGAAGAGATCGGCGCTGGCGTCGTTGGCGACAGCAGCACGCTCGGAATTTGAGATGTTCACATCCTCTGTGGAGCGCACCATCCTCACTTCAACGCCGTTCGCTTCAAGCGCCTTCTTGAGCTTAAGGGCGATTGCTAGGTTCGTCTTGCTCTCGGGGATGTGCGTTGATACCCCCGAGGCACCGCCAGCGACCTTCGGCTTCCTGACGCTTGACCCAGGCCCCTCTGGCTCGAGACTGTTGTCAGGCTCGGCCTGGTGACCCGCATCGATGACCACAACCGCGGACACCGTCGCCGAGGCGGATGCGGGCGCCGTTGGCAGTGACGAACCCATGGAGGCGGCTCCGGTAGGTGGCACCGAGGACACCATTTTCGCGGGTGGGACCATTGTGGCCGACGAAACCGAGACTGAGGATGTCTGGCTCGCCGGCGTGGCGAAGATCCCCATGAGGAGCGCACCAACGAATACCACTCCCGCGATTGCGCCGATGGCGGAGGCAATCACGAGGATGATCCGTTGTGTGCTAGGCCCTTCGCGGTCGCCGTACACTCGCTCGTTACCACCTTCCGGTGACTAAGGACGGCCTTGGGGGTAGGCGGAATCGTACGCATCCTTTGCATTGTGACCACGCAGGAGCGCGGGATTGGGGTCCGATCCAGACTGCTGCGCTTCTCCCCCCGCAACGAGCGCTTGGGCGCGCATGAGGCAGTAGGTGTAGAGCTTGAGCTGAGTCTGCCTCACTCCCTCGAGAGACGGGTCGATGTTCTGGGAGGAGAGCCCATCTCGTGCCGCCTCGATGTCAGAGACGAGGCTGGCCGCAGCCGCGATGGTTGAGTCGGATACCGAGCCCGTGCCGATCTCGTTGTTAAACCGGGTGGCAACACCAGCTATCTTTCCGGACTTCCCGGACTTGCCGCCGTAGCCACCAATCCTCGAATAGTTGTCCGTCAGAATCTGCGCCGATGCGGTCAAATCGGGCCCAGACGCCGCCCCGGGCGCCGCCGGTACTACCGCGGGGGGAGTCGCAGTCGCTGTCTGCCCCGGAAGCGTGCTGCCTCCCTGTGGCGCGCCACCGGAAAAGGCGAGCAGAAGCGCGATGATGAGGACACCGGCACCCCCTACCACGAGATAGGGCGTCCAGTTGGTGGCCGCGCCTTGCGGTTGTACCGTTGCGGCAGCTGCGGCGCTGCCCCAGACCTGCTGTACCGATTGCCCTGGCGAGCGGACACCTGCGCCCTGCCCGGTGACGATCGGTCCACCGGCCAGCGCAGCGCGAAAGGCACGGGCGTCTGAGAAGCGGTCCGCGGGATCTTTGGAAAGCGCGGTGCCGATGATCGGGGCCATGGCCACCGGCAGATCGGCTAGAGCACCGGCGGGCAGCCCGGGCGGCTCCTCGTGCACGATGCGATACATCACCGTAGTGGGGGCCATGCCGTCGGTGGCACCGAAGGGGTTTCTACCTGAAAGCATCTCGTAGGCGATGGCGCCGATGGCGAAGATGTCGGCACGGCCGTCGACCCCGCCCCCGGTGACCTGCTCGGGGGCCATGTAGCCCGGCGTGCCCATGACGGTGCCGGCCTGGGTCAGCGTGGCACTCGAACCCACGTGCGCTATGCCGAAGTCGGCGAGCTTGACTCTGCCGTCGGGAGTCACGAACACGTTGTCGGGCTTGATGTCTCGGTGCACCACTCCCTTGTCATGCGCGTAGGCCACCGCGTCTAGGAGCTGATCGAGGATGGAGACGGCGGCGGCCGGTGGTAGCGGGCCGCGGTCCAGGATGCTTGCCAGTGTCTCGCCCTCGATGTACTCCATGACGATGGCGGGGCGTCCGTCGAAAACGTCGGCGGCATGTATGGTGACGATACCGGGGTGGTTGAGCTGAGCGGCGGCACGTCCCTCGCGAACGAAGCGCGCCGAGAGGTCGGCCACGGCGTAGTCGGGCGTGGTGGCCGCTATCATCGGCTCCTTGATGGCGACCATGCGCTCGAGTCTGGAGTCGAAGCCGAGCCAGACCACGGCCATGGCGCCTCGGCCGAGCTCGCCGCGCAGTTCGTAGGGGCCAATTGCGTCGGAGGTCACGTTAGTCACTAGAGGTCCTTCTCGCTGACGATCTTCCACGTGCCGCCGTCGAGCTGAAGCTTCAGTCGCTGCCGAACGCTGTCCTGCTTGGTGACGCCGTCGCTCTGGCTGCGCGTAGAGGTCTTGGAGAAAGTCGCGACCGCTTCGGTCTCCGAAACCATGTTGACGCTCACTCCGTCGAGAGAAGTCGCGAAGCTAGCGTACTTTGCAAGTGCATCTGCCTTGATTTGGCGAATTTCGGCATTGGACGCCGACGGCCGCGCAAAGAAGGCCACGTAGTCCGCGTAATGAGACATGTGACGGTCTAGGTCACTATCGCCTATCGCCGCGGCCCAGTCCGTCAAGGACGCTTCGACCTCGGCTGTGAGATCCGCCTGTGTGGCTGCGGGCTCGGCCGGCGTAGCAGCTGGCTGCACCGGCGGTGTCTGCTGCGGGACCGGAGCGGCAGCCGGGGCCGGGGTGACGGGCGGGGCCGTTTGCACGATACTCCCGGCAACCGGAGTGAGTCCTGAGGTGCCCCCTGCATTCGAGTTCATGACGATCACGAGCACAGCAAGCGCGACGCAGCCGAGCGCAATTCCAGCCACCCACGGCGCCCATGACGCCTGAGCCTGAACCGTACCACCTGCCCTCGCCTGCGCGGCTAGGGACGGCATCGCTCGCTGGAAGCCCGGATCGGTAGCTCCACCAACCCGCACGGCTCCTCCGTGCAGCGCGACGCGAAGGGCCTCGTCGTCGGCTGGGCGCAACCCTGGATCCTTGGACATTGCCGCCGCGATGCCGCGGCGAGGGTCCTCCGCCAAACCGGCAATGCTCAGGTCCGGTAGAGCGGGCGGATCCTGATGAACGATTCGATACATCACGGCCGTAGGGCGAGGATCGCCGGAGTCGACGAACGGATTGGAACCGGTGAGCATCTCGTACACGACTACCCCACAGGCAAATATGTCCGTGCGAGCGTCGATTCTGCCACCCGTGACCTGCTCGGGCGCCATGTACCCCGGCGTCCCCATGATTGTCCCCGCCTGCGTGAGCGTGGCGCTCGTCCCCACGTGGGCGATGCCAAAGTCGGCGAGCTTCACCCTCCCGTCGTGCGTGATAAAGACGTTGTCCGGTTTGATATCTCGATGAAATATACCTCGCGCATGGGCGTAGCTCGTTGCATCCAAGAGCTGATCGGCAATCGCAATCACTCCCGATGGCTCAAGGGGTCCAGCTCGGAGAATCTCGGCTAGGGTCTGCCCTTCGATCAGCTCCATAATGATTGCGGGGCGACCGTCATACACGTCAGCATCGTGGATAGTGACGATACCGGGGTGGTTGAGCTGGGCTGCAGCCCTTCCCTCGCGCACGAAACGCGCCGCCAGTTCGGATGCCAGCGCCGCGTCCACGCCGGGCGGCATAACCGGTTCCTTGACGGCGACCTCGCGCTCAAGCCTGCTATCGAAGGCGCGCCAGACCACGGCCATGGCGCCTCGGCCGAGTTCACCGCGAATCTGATAGGGACCTAGTGAGTCCCCCAAAGAAGTCGCCTCCCCCGAATCGGCGCGTGTTCATATAAGAGTATCGGGTCACGGGCTCTTCTCCTAGAGTGCCAGTCCCGCATCGCCGAGCCATCGCGAGAGAAGGCGGCCCACGCCGAGATGACAGCAGTAGAAGCGATGCCGAGCTGTCGAACTGTCAGCTACGGCGTGCCCGCCGCTGAAGTCAGCCAGCCACCAAACACGATCTCGGAGACCGACGTGTCGTGCGCATGATGGGTCCCCGCGCGTGGCGGATATGCTGAAAGAATCGTCATCCTGACGGTGTTGGTCTGCTTGGGAGCAGGCAGCTTGAAGGTCTGCCATCCCTCCTGATCGCGGAACGTGAAAGCATCCGAGGACCCATCGTCATAGGTGAAGCGGACCGCACCGAGCCGCCCGTTGGTCCACCACCGATTCCAGCCTTCCTCGTTCTTGCGGTATCCGGGGATGGCACGGATCTCGGTCACGGTCGCCTGCTCGCCGAAGGAGGCCTCAAGCCACTCGCCGAGTCCATCGTCCTCTGTCCCTCTTTGAGCCTCCTCCCAACAGGTGTTGGGATTCCCATCCGTGGCGTACTCGGCAGGATAGTAGTCTTTGCCGTCCGAGTTCTCGCTGGATGCCCTGACCCCGACGAGGTCAAGGTCGTGAGCGGCTGGTGCGGGCGCGGCGGGCGCTGCTGCCGGGGCGGGCGCGGCGGGCGCTGCTGCCGGGGCCGTCGCCGCCGCCGGTACTACCGCGGGGGGAGTCGCAGTCGCTGTCTGCCCCGGAAGCGTG
>JBAXEO010000036.1:0-15151 GCA_037140395.1 Coriobacteriia bacterium | reverse complement strand
CCATTGCCTGGGTGCCAGCACCCGAAGGGATGGCGCCGGAACCGTGCGCGGTCGAGAGAAGACCCGCGTGATAGTTGTCGTTGCCGAAGTACGGAGTCCAAGGCGGCATGGCCGGACCCTGAATGTAGCTCGGAGCGGCAAGGTGGTAGAAGTGCGTGATGCTCGACATGAGGAACTCAGTCGAGAGCACCAAGTTGCGGATGAGCACGGCCTTGGCGGGAACGCCGTAGCCGTTCGAGTCCGTTTCAAACGTGATGTGTCCGCGGCTGTACCCGAACACGTTGTCGACTGCGTACGTCGATGTCATGCCATGGGGCACAGGGCAGACGCCACAGATGCGCTGAACAAAGGTGATAGCGTCGTTGGCCGCGCGACCAAGCAAGAAGTTCTCAAAGCCACGCCACAGGTTGCCGTGTGCGTTGGCATCGAGAATCAAGCCATCTGCGTCGGTAACGACCTTGACGCCCAAGTGGCCTTCAATGCGTGAGACCGGGTCGACCTCGTGCGTAGCAGCCGAGGTGCCCGCAAAGCTCCAAACGTTAGCCATTAGTGTTGCCCTCCTTTCGTTTTCTTAGCGCGTCACGAAGGGAACGAAGCTGTCCGGATAGCCCTGTTCTGTGCACGCCATGCAGGGAGCCCCTGCGCGGGTGCAGTGACCGCCACGGGAGTTACCGTTGGCGGCTGGGTTGAATTCAGGCGACAATGATCCCTTGTTCTCCGGCTGCTGATTGTTCCAGCCGTGGATCCCACACAAAGAGTTGGCCGCAAGACCCTTGCAGCCGATCTTCATCAGGCAGCCCCGCTCGCCCGGTGCACTTGCATAGACACCTTGGTTGTAGAAACCGTAGTTCGGACAGTAGGAGCTGTGAACCGGAATCGGATACACGAGCTCCGGACGGCGCTGGCTGTCGAGCGTCACAAGGCTGGTGCCCTTGACGAGGTCGATGACGACCAGGCACGTCGTCAGAACGAACCACCACGGGTTGGTGGGACAACCAGGAACGTTGACCACCTTGGCAGCCGCCGCCGCTGCAGGAACAGCCAACAGGAAGTCATAGACGCCCTGGGCTCCGGTCTGCGATTCGGTCGGATCAAATCCGCCAGCGTCCTTCATGGCCACCGCGGCGGTGATCTGAGGCTTGCAACCGGGATACCCGCCAAAAGCAGCGCACTGCCCGATCGCGATGATCTTGACGCACTTGGCCATAGTCGCGAGGTTCTCGACGACCGTGGGCATGTCCTGCTCCTTGGAGCCGTCATTGGCTACGCCAATAGAGCACCACGGAATAGAAGTGCCGCTGTCGCCCCACGCGCCGGTGTTGCTCATCTTCTGCACGGCGCCCTCAACGACGAGAACGAACGGGGAAGCGTCTTCACCGTTCGTCTGGAAGTCGGCGAGCCACTGAGTAGCGAGGTCGCCGCCCATGCCCATGACCGTTTCGTGATACTGCAGGTCGATGATGTCGATGACTACGTCGGCGATGTTAACCGGCTCTGAATTCGCCGGCATGATCGTCGTGTAGTTCGTATCCTTGTACTGCTTTGACGTGTAGATATCGGTACGCGTGGGCTCTCCCAGCGTCGGGAAGGCGCCTCCGAGGGCATTAGTGACGCCCATGAGGCCCAGCGCTGCGCCGGTGGTGTACGGCGTGCCGTAAATCTGGCCGTAACCGCTAGCGTCCGAACCGCCGTCCTCAAGAATGCCAAGGAGCGACGTGGAACAGCCGGTGCACTCGGCACCGTGAATCCAAATAATCTTGGGCTTGGCTCCACCTCCGCCAAAAACCCCGTTCGTGTTGCCGGCGAAAGCCTGCGTGATCTGCGAGAAGTCCGCCTGGCTCATGCCCGCTGCTGCGGCCAGTGTCCCCATTCTGGTGACAAACTGGCGCCTGGTGATAGCCATACTCTTGCCTCCTAACCAGGTTCGCGAAAAAAGCTGGTCGTTGCCCGTGCTAGCCGAAGAGCGTCACCGCCTCCTTTCTATTCGGCCGTCCGAGCAGCTGAACCGCAGCCGGAGGGTTCTCCGTCGAGACGGCGGTTCAGCGTCCTACTAAAGAAACTCGAACCCTCCTTGTGGGGGGGATTCAACATATTGGTCCTCGGCTCATCCGAGGACGGCAAATGTAACAACCGTTACAAGGGCCATGTGCGAACAGTACTCCTGCTCTTGCTCTCCGTCAATACTCCACATGGCGCACACACAATCTGCGAAATGGAGCCTACTCATCGCGCGGTTCCTTCTGACCGAAGCGCTCGATGAACTCTCCGGCGTTGACAACGTCGATCTCGAGCAGCTTGGCCATGCGACGCAACTCGGGCACCTCGGTGCAGAACAGGTATGCACGCGCGGAGCTCGCGAGCGTGACGGCCTCTTCGCGCTCGATCTCGTACTTCTCGACCAACGCGTTCACGTCGGACTCAGAGTATTCGACCGCGGAGAACAGATCGGCCATCTTGACGGTGTCAGTCTCGAGCAGCTTGATCAGCTCGTATTCGACCAGAGTGGTGTGCCACACCCGACGGCGCTTGGGCATCAGGTCGGCCTCACCCGCCCGGATGATGCTCTCCACAAACTCAGATGTCGCAAAGAACTCACGCTTGCGCAGGAAGAACAGGAACGGCAGGAGCAGGAGCGGGAGCAGACAGGGCCAGAGGTTCCTAGGATTGACCTCCGGCAGCCCCGCTACTTGCGCTGGCCACCCCCATACGTCGATGCGCCCGTTGGCGGTATCGGCAATGAACATCTTGTTGCTGCGATTGCGCGCTATTCCATTGGGATAGCTGAATTGCCCGTCGAGCAGCCCCTGCTCACCAAAGCTGAGTATCTTAGCCCCCTTCATTGTCCAGATAGTCGCGTCGTGAGCCAGCGTGTCTACCAACACGAACCGACCTGGGCTCTTGACATCGTCGGACGGGAATGGCGCAAGGGCCGCGAGGCCCCGAGGTAGGCCGGCCGTGACGATTGTCAGCTTGAAGTTGCCTTTGAGGTCATAGACCTTGACGCGCCGGTTGTTGCTGTCAGAAACGTAGAGCTCGTTGTTGGCGACCATGACCCCGTTGGGGAACTGGAACGCCTCAGGCGCGGTGGTAGGGTTCTCGACGATACCCGCGAATCCGATACTTCGCTGGAACTTGCCATCGGGAGCAAAGATGAGTAGGCGGTGACCCTTGAGCAGCTCGGTCACGTACATGGTGCCGTCTGCGCCGAATGCAATCGCAATCGGCTGCCAAACCGCACGCATGGTGTTGGAGACGGGGAGCTGGTCGGCGGGAAAGTCCGGTTTGAACTCGCCGACATATGTGCCATCAGGCTTGAACTTCCAGACCGTGAACTTGCGCCGGTCGGTGACGTAGATGTTGCCGTCTTTGGGGTTCTTGGCCAAGTTGAGAGGAGTGACCGTCTGACTGGAACCAAAAGACCCGGTCATCTTGCCGTCTTCGGTGAACGTGAGGATCCGAGCCCGCAAGGAATCCGCTACGTAGACGGTCCCGTTGTCCAGCAGCACTCCGATGGGGCGCTGCAGCCTATCGGCCCCTGTACCGCTAAAACTATAGAGGAACACCGGCGGAGCGACGGTGCCTTGAGCGGAGGCAGCCAGATTGAACTTCAGTTGCTTGGTCTTAGCGTAGTAGTAGAAGTAGCCACCAAGAAGAGCGAGCAGAATGGCCAGAACGATGACTATGGCCAGCAGTCGCTTCTGTCGTCTTGTCACCTAGAACTCCTTGAACGTCAGAGAGAATCCGGATTCGATGCGGTCGTCTACTTGATCTTCTTCTTGGGTGGCACTGGCGGAGGAGTCAATGCCTTGATGGCAGCCATGATCTCCGGGTCACCAGTGGCGATCTTGCTGGCTTGAGTGTACGCATCGAGCGCAGCGGGCTTTTGGCCCATGGCCGCGAGAATCTGCGCCTTTAGCTTGAGCCCCTCAGCCAGGTTGGGATCAATATTGGCGGCTATCGTAGCCAGATCAAGAGCGGCGCTCGGGTCAGCTGCCATCTTGGCCCTCGCGTCTTGGACCAGCGTCGCAGGATCACCAAACTGCTCCAGCGCCACTCGCGGCTCCTCCGCGTTAGGATCAGCCTGCGCCGCTCGCGAGAACTGGTATGACGCGCTGACCTTGTCGCCACTTCGCATGAAAAGCTCACCGTAGAAGTAGCGAGCAACCGCGAAATTGGGATCGAAAGTTAGCGCAATCTCCAGCTGGCGCTTCGCCTCGTCTGACTGGCCCATGCCATCTAACGCACGCGCAAGCCAGTAGTAGGTATCGGAAGCGTCCTTGCGAATCCTCAAAGCGCCCTTGAATTGAGCAATCGCCTTCGGATAGTCCTTCTGCGAAAGGGCTATGCGTCCCATCTGGAAGAGAGCGATCTCGCGCTTGTCGTTGACGCCCTCGAAATCGGCTCCCGCCGTCAAGTCGACAACCTTTTGGAAATACCCCTCTCCCTCGGCGGTTCGCCCATTTTGGATGGCCACCTGACCGAGGTCGAGGAAAGCACTGGTGTTCTTGGGATCGATTTTGAGGGCGGCATTGAACTGCTCAATGGCCTTCTGCGTCTTGCCCGCAGCCGCATAGGCCTCCCCAAGCCGCACGCGCAGCGCCGAATCGTTGGGGTTCTTGCGCGTTGCCTGCTCGAGTGAGACAACCACGCGCATCGCCGGGACGTTGCCCTCGGCGACCGCTCGATCTCTATAGACGGTCCAGCCAAAGAAGCCAGCAACCCCAACGACCACTATAGCGAGCCCAATTGCCGAGAAGAAGAGAATCCGATCGAGTCTGCGAGATGAATCCATAAACCCGTTTGCCCTTCAGTCTTGAACGCTCGGTTGAAGATGAAACCTTGATGTGCCGCTGAAGTCCGGTCCGCGGCGGTTAGAGAATCCGACACGACCGACGATTTGGCTTGGGAAGCAAACCCCTATCCAAGTCGACCTAGATATTCAGACTAGCATGGCACCTTAGACAGAGAGACGCTCCTGGATAGGGGGCGATCTTTTGGTTGAGCGGATCCAGCGCGCCGTGACAACCGTAGCACAGTCTCAGGTCGTGCCCCTGCTGCTTCGCAACAACCTGGGCGCCAGGCGAATCGCCAAAGTCCACGTGGCACTCGTAGCAGCGATATGGCTTTCCCTTCGTCTTGGCAACATTGAAGTGTACGGCATGCTCGGCCATGCCCTTGTCCTGAATAGCTGTGGCCGGCTTCTGTTTTGCGAGCTCGTGACATGGGGCGCACGCCGCTTCCACGAGTTCCCCGTTCTTGACCTTGCTGTGGTGGCAGTTCTGGCACCTGCGCCGATCGCGGTGGCAGATGTTGCAGTCAGTCGCCAAGACGCCCTTGGGCGGCTTGTGGTTCTGGATGAAGTCAGGAGGATGGGGAACGACCGTCTGGTGACACCTCTGGCACGAGGGTCCTGTGTGGCAAGCACCGCACGAACCCTTGCCTTCGAGGAAGAGTTTGCCGTGCTTTCCCTGCCACCCTGAGTCCGTGTGGTCGGCCGGAATGACGGGTTGTGTCGGTGCCCCGGGACTGGTGCTGCGTCCCAGGTGACAGTCGATGCAGAACTCCGGTTTGTGGCACATCGCGCAATACGCCGGGTCGACGTTCGCCATCTTCTTGTGCTGCCCGGCGATGAAGTCCTTGGTATGGTTTTTGGGCACGAGGTCGAAGTTCTTTGGGTGGCTCTTGAGGCAGTCCTCGCCTGCTACCAAACCCTGGCCCTGATGGTTGAGTCCGTGGCACCGGTAGCACGAAAGCATGTCCGGAACAGAGGTGCCCTTGGCCGAGTGCCCGAACTTGGGGTGGCACGCCTCACACGGATAGTCGCGCCTGAGGTGGGCAGCGTGCGCGAAAATGAGTCGACCGGGAACGATCGCGTCAAGATCCGGGTGGCAATAGACGCACTGCGACATCGAGGTCGGCCCAGTGGGATAGATCTTGATGGAAGGGTCTTTGGGGCGATCCGTGATGATTGACGAGTAGGTATCGGGCAAGGGTGCGATCTTGACGCTCTCCTTCGCATGGCAGGGATTGCAGTCCTTGCTCGCGGTATGGCACATCATGCAGTCGTTGACGCCGGTCTTCTTGGCACGCTCGGCGTGCGGCTTGCCTGCGTATTGTTTGATTGGCTGATGGTTCTGGGGAATCAGATCAAACGCGGGGGTGTGGCATTTGGCGCATTCCGAACCCGCAAGCTCACCCTGAGGTCCATGCTGGACGCCGTGGCAGGCGTAGCAGACTTCCATCGGCACCGATTCGGTCACGCCCGCCTTGTGCGGCAAACGCGAGTGGCAGCCGTCGCAGCTGACCATAAGGTGGCTGCCATGATTGAACACAAGGCCTGGCTTCTTGACCGAAGACAGGTCCAAGTGGCATGGAGCACATTGTGTGGGGTCGACCGGCGCCGACGTGTCGATGGCCTGCGAGGTGGCCGGATCAAACTCGGTCGCTGCCGTTCCCGAGCGCACGGACACAAGCAGGAAGGCGGCTGCGAGAACAATCGCAGCCACCCCCCAGAGCTTCACACGCGGACTATCGGCGTTCCGCTTCACGATGTGTTGGAACTCCCGTTCATCAGTTTCCGCCGATCATGCCCCGGATGTTGCCGATGAACTGCAGGACCGGGTTAGCTTGCTGTGCGGCTACCTTCTGATGGATTAGCTTGCCTGCGTTCGCCGCGAAGTTCTCGTTGGAGCCCTTGTGACAGCCCGCCTGACCGCAGGTGGCGCCAAGATTTGCCGGGTACACGCTGGACTTGGGGTCATTTTGGGGCAGGATATCGTGAGACTCGTGGCACTGCCAGCATGCAGGCGCATCGGCGGCACCCTTCTTGTACGCACGACCGTGGTAGTAGTCGTTGTAGGTTGCATACCTCTCGCCGTGTTGCTTGCAGCGCGCGCATGTGCGATACGCCGAGGCGTGCATCGCTGCACTCGCCTCCTGGGTATCGAGACGCTGGATGAAATGCCCGCCGTGACACGAGGCGCAGGTCGCGGAGTCGTAGTTGCCGTCGCGGATCTGCTTGGCATGAATCGACTCGTTGTACAGCGCGACTGGCGCCCGGTCCTTCTCGACTTTGGAATCCTGATGGCAGGTACCGCACTGAATGCCGGCGTTGACGTTCCAGACCTTGGTTGCCGACGGCTTGTCGTCGTAGCGATAGTCGGGGTGACACTGCTGGCAAGTGATGGCGGCGTGTGCTGAATCCTCAACGCCCGTGACCTGGAAGGACTTGTTTCCGCCGGCTAGGGACTTGAGCAGAGTCGCATTGCCGTGGCAGGTCAGACAGCCCGACCTACTGCTGCCGTCAGAGACACTCGGGTCGTAGTCCCAACCATTCTTGGGTTGCCACTTGATGCCCTTGAGATCATGGCAGGTGATGCAGTCGGCCGGCTTGTGACACATCATGCACTTGGTGGTGGTTTCGAGCTCGGCTGGCTTGACGTGGGGCTTGGCGGCCCAGTCGGCGACATGGAATGCGGGACGCAGCTGCCAGCGCGGCGTGTTGTGGCACGCCTCGCACTCGCCCTTGGCGATAATACCGCGGGGACCATGACGCAGGCCGTGACAGTTGAAGCAACCCTTCATGGTGGGTCGCTCGGTTCCAGACGGCCGGTGCGGGAACCTCTGGTGGCAGTCGCTGCACTGCATAAGGATGTGGTTGCCGTGCGAGAATATAATCTCGTTGGCGTAGTTCTTGGTCGCCGCGATGTTGGCGTGGCATAGCACCGTGCACTCGCCCTCGTAGACAGGCGAGAGAGCGAGCTGCTGCAGCGCATCAGCAGGCGTCTGTGGTGGCGCCGGGTCGGCAGCGAAAGCTATCGAGGCGATGGCGAGAGACGCCGAAAACGCCACTATCGCAAGCGCAGCGGCCAGCCGGTGGGCATGTGCTCTGTTCTGTAGGGACATGCTGTGCAACCCCTTCTTCCCTTGTGAGGTCCTTTGCAACCCCATGACTTATGACCCGCTTCTTCTGAAGACCTGTCCTACCTGATAGAGCGCATTACTGATCGCCTGCCTGGCAGAGTGGGCGATGGCATACACCGGGTTCTCGTTTAGCACGTCCTCCTTGCGATGGACCAACTTCGCGTAGGCGGTGTATTGGTCGTTGATCGTGCCCTGATGACATTGACCGCAGGTGGTCACGAGATTGTCAGGGTTGGTCCACGAGTTTCGATCGGACGAGGGCAACACCTTATGCGCAGCGTGGCACTGCCAGCAAGCGGGTGCGTCTTGCGCCCCGCGTCTATAGGCAGCCCCATGATAGTAGTCAGTGTAGGTGAAGGCAGCCTTTTCGTGGCACTTTCCACACATCTCGAGTCCTGATGCGTGGACCACTTCCATCGCGGCCGTGTCGGTCTTGCTCGGAATGGCATGGCCGCCGTGGCAGTCGCCGCACAACGGGCGAGGCTTGCCAGGGGCGCTCGATTCGGGGGAGCCCACCGTAGACGAGGTGTCCCCCGGCTGACTCGCTTGCGAATGGAAGCCGTCCGTGTAGTCGTTGAAAGACGGGTTGTGACAGTTCTTGCATGAGGATTTCGCGATGTCCCGCCACTTCTCGCCGTTCCTGACGATGGTCTCGTGCGGAGTCTTGTAGGCAAAGTCGGTGTGGCATTCCGTGCATCCTACTTGCTTGTGGGCCGACTGTTTGAGCACTTCTACGTCAACCCAGAGACTTACGGCCTGACCGTCAACTATGTGGACGAGACTCGTATCCTCGTGACAGACAACGCAACCCGAGCGCCCGGCCGTCGGGAGGGTCCAGTCGAGGTTATAGGTCGAACCCGGCGCGGCGCTCGTCGCATCCTTGGCCGCCTGGGAGGGAGTTACTGCCGCACCAAGAGCGACGCCTCCCAAGGCCGGAAGCAGCAGTACCGCCATGAGCGTCACAGCGGTTATGGGGTGCCTCAGACGCATCAGGCTCCTATTCCTGCTTTCCTATGCGTGATCGCTAGACGCGGTCGCGGGGACCTCGCTATGGCCAAGTTCGACATGGTGGTCTTCTTCTTCCTTCTTCTCAATGAAACTCAGACCAAAGAAATCGAGGAACGCAGGAAAGTCCTCTGTAACCGAAAGATACACATGAATCGTCGTTAAGACTATAAAGAGCCAGTTGACCACGTAGTGGATCGTGCGCGCATACCAGCCTGCCAAGTCGGTTGAACCGAGCAGCGAACCAGCCCACAAGCCCACGATGACATCACGTCCGGTAACGCCGGCGTGGCCAAAATAGGTGACAGTCTGGGTGAACGGGACTGGGTAGGTCAGTAGTGCCAGGCCTGTGATCGCCTGAATGATGAGCAGCGGAACGAAGATGATGTACGTCGACTTTTGCATGACGTTGTACTTGCCGAGGTGAGGCTTGGATGGCTTCACAAATATGTAGTAGAGGATGACCTTGGGCGCGGTAATGATGTCGCGTTTGGTGATGGCAAACTCGCGGTAGTCTCGGCGTCTGGACGAGAAGGCGTACCACAGACGCACGGCGAGGTTTCCAATGACAATGACCATAGCCACGTAGTGGACCCAACGCATCACGCTTCGGCCGCCGTTGTAGAACGGGAACCGAATGTACATGCCCGAGATCGCCAACGCGATCATGGCGACCACATGCTGGAAGTGCATCAGTTTGGGGGCCGCAGGAATCGGTCCACCTTCATGGTGTGGCCATTCCCATCCCACGAAACGACGCTTGGCCCTGCCGGTGAGGATGTTGCCCAGGAAATGCCCGCACAGCGCAATGACGATCACGCCGTAGAGCAGCGTGAACACCACGTCTATCCAGACATTGAGTTGCGTCAGTCCTATCAACTGACATCCTCTGCTCCGTGATGGGCCCGCGCCTGTCGACTGACACGGCTGGTCTGCCCTCGGGACGAACTGAGTTCACTGCGCGCGAGTGCCGGTCGCGCACTGTGGCGCCCCTCAGGCTTGTAACAGCAGTTACACACATACTAGGGACGGCCACGAGGGGTGTCAACGAAAACGGGGGTAGCGAGGACGCCTTGGCGGCGGTGGCTGGAGGCTATTTTGGCTGGAAGCATCGGGATGGGGAGGGCGGATGCGGCCTTGGAAGCCAGCGGTCAGGGGGGCCTGTCTGGATGCTGTCGACAAAGTGGGTACAGTCGTACCCGATATTGGTACGGTCGTCCCCACTTTGCGTAGCGGTATTGCAGCGGGTGGATCCGGGTGCTTCTGCCGGATTCGAGAGAGTCTCTGGACAGGCCGCTGGAGCTCGGGGCTGGGTTCAAGTTCGTGGGCCGGTAGAAGCGCGTTCGAGCGGCTTCTGCAGTGCTGGGAGTTCAAGAGGCGCCGCAGGCGGGAGAGGATCCGGCACAATTGCGTGGACAGCCTCGACGCCGAAAATGCTCACCGCGTGGCGACCCGATGGACCTCAAAACACAGCTTCCCCACTCAGGAAGATTGAATAGTGGGATGCACTATTGATACTTACAGGCGAAGTCAAAATTGGATTGCGCTGGGAGACACGGTATCTAATCGATTTCGAGTACTTTCTTTCTGCGGCAATGCACCAGGTTGCGAATCCCGATGTTCAAGAATAGTATTCTTTACAATCGATAGTCCCATGACACGGAGGCCACTTCATTGGTCAAGGGACTGCAGATGGGTGCGCCTGAGCTCCGCCATAGGCTGCTTGAGTTAGACAGAGCCGTGGCTGCTCTGCATCCAGACAGAGATTTCTACCTGGTCTTGGCTGACCGCGGCGCACTTCTGCTTATGGGTCGCCTCTCACGAGCAACCGAGGATATGGATGCGCTCAAGTGCTCACCAGAACTCGTTGCGTTGATGGAAAGGTATGACATCAACAACCGCATCCAAGGAGCGTATGGAGACCATTTCCCCTACAACTGGGAGGACCGGCTTGTACCGTTGGACGTGGAGACCGCAGCCATCAAGTGCTATGCCGCGTCCTTGGAAGACATAGTGGCGTCAAAGCTGTGCTCGGACCGATCGGATGACGAGTTCGATGTGCGCAGGGCTGAAATCATAGCGGCCATCGATTGGAACCTGCTTGAGATGGTTTCCCACGAGATGGAACGGAGCCAGCTCAATCCGCGGAGGCACAAGAACTTCCTCTACAACTACGAGACATACCGAGGAGAGTGTGGACCGTGAGGCAGCTAACGCTCAAAGGGTATCTGGATTCCTATGTGCCGTACCTGGCTCGAGAAGACACCCTGGCCCTCACACGGCTCGCGCGGCTGTTGCCCAGTGAACCGCGCCTTGCTGCGCCGTTGTTGCTTTGGGCGACAGTAACTGGTCACGACGAAAGGCTCGGCAAGCTGCTGCAGGATGAGGATCGCAAGGAGGAGCTTGCGGGCCTTGTGTCACTCCAGTCCCGGTCCTGTCTGGAGAAAGCCCTTGCCGACGAGGATCCGCAGTTGCAGCCTGAGTTTTTCAAGGTCTGGCGGAGCTTTGTTACAAGAAGAGATGCAACGCGCCGTGACGCGGATCTGAAGCTTGAAGCGCGTCAGCGTGCCCTCGTTCTCGCACAGGAGAAGGGCGTATCACGCTATCGGATGGCCCGGGACTTGGGCCTAAATGACGGGAATCTGCATGCCTTTTTGGCACAGGGCAACGTCAGCAAGCTTTCGCTAGAGCGAGCGTTCGACCTTGTGGGCTATCTGCAGAAGTGGAACAGCCCGAAGTCAGGCGCACGCGCCTGACGCCTCACACATCCTCAATCCGCGCGCGCGCCGCAACCGTTATGCCGGCCGTGTCGAGGTAGGCTGCCGAACGTTCCTCGTCGGCAAGTTCGATGCGGAGTGCGATTCCGCAGTGCGAGCCGATGGTCTTGGGGGCTGGGATCGGTACGACGTCGATGCCGAGGTCGCCTAGGAGCGTTTCGGCGTCAAGGGCGTCGTGGGTTGATTGAAATCCCAGGACGGCGAAGAGCCGGGGCTCGCGGGTCACGAACCCTCCTGGGCAAGGGTCGCAAGGGCGACGAGGGCGACGTCGATGTCGTCGGTGGTGTTGGCGTAGCCGATGCCGAGGCGTAGGGCGCCGGCGTCGAGAGTGCCGACGGTGCGGTGGGCCCAGGGGGCGCAGTGCAAGCCAGCTCGAGTGGCAATGCCCCAGCGCTTGTCTAGGGCGAAGGCGAGGCGGTCGACGTCGATGCTGTCGTGGACGATCGAGACGATTGGTACGCGCGGGACGCTGGGATCGGGCCCAAGGACGGAGAAACCGGGTAGGTCGAGAATGCCTTCGTGCAGGCGGCGGACCAGACGGCGTTCCTCGGCGCGGAGTTGCTCGGCGTGAGTGGCGAGGAAGCGGACTGCGGCGCCAAGGCCGGCGATGCCGGGGGTGTTGGGGGTGCCGGCCTCGTAGCGGTCGGGGCGCACGAGCGGAGCGGTCTCGTCGGCGCTCGATCCGCCTCCGGTGCCGCCGGTGACAAGGGGTGTGGGGTTGCAGTCGGATGCTAGGTGGAGGACGCCGACACCCTGCGGGCCGAGCAGGCCCTTGTGGCCGGAGCACGCCCAGGCATCGGCGCCGAGGCTCGCGAGGTTGACCGACAGATGACCGCCTGCCTGAGCACCGTCCACGAGCATGAGCGCGCCGGCGGCGTGCGCGATGTCGGCGAGGTCGGCGATGGGCTGGATCGTACCGGTCAGGTTGCTGGCGTGCTGGCAGACCACGGCGCGGGTTGGGGCCGCGTTGACTGCGGTCTCGACCTCCTCGGCGATGATGGTGCCGGTAGAGTCCGCGTCGACAAGGACGACTTCGATGCCGAGCTGGGAGAGGTCGAAGAGCGGGCGGGCTACAGCGTTGTGCTCCATGGAACAGGCGACCACGCGATCGCCGGGTTTGAGCAGGCCGCGCAGGACTAGATTCAAGGCCTCGGTGCAGCTCGGTGAAAAGAGCAGGTTGTGGGCGTCGGACACGCCGAGAAACGCGGCGACATCGCGGCGGGACTCGTGGATGAGGCGCGAGGTCGCAATGGCCATTCGGTAGGCGCCGCGGCCTGGATTGCCGCCGTATTCGGTGAGCGCTTGGGAGACGGCGGCCACGACCTCGGGTGGCTTGGGCCACGATGTGGCGCCGTGATCGAGGTAGATGGTGGGGAGCGGCTCCGGGGACGCGGGGCGCGGGAGCATCGGGGGCGGAGTCGGCATGCGTCAGTTGTGTCCGTCGCCGCGCGCCATCTTGGCGGCGTGGTCGAGCTGGGGAGCGATGAAGCCGAATGACTCGCGCGCGGCCTTCTCGGAACCGGGGAAGTTGATGATCAGCGTGGTGCCGCGCTGGACTGCGGTCCCGCGCGAGAGCATCGCGCGACCGGTGATGAGTAGCGACTGGGCGCGGAGGTACTCGGCGATGCCAGGTACGAGGCGCTCGCTCACGTCGCGCGTGGCTTCCGGGGTGACGTCGCGGGGGCCGAGGCCGGTGCCGCCGCAGGTGAGGATAACGTCGGCGCCCTCCTCGTCGGCCATGCGGATGAGGGTCGCCGCGATGACGGCGCGGTCGTCGGGTTGCACCTCGTAGTTGACGACTGAGTGGCCCTCCGCCCAGGCGAGCTCCATGAGCGCTCGGCCCGCGGTATCGCTCGCCTCATCGCGCGTGTCCGAGCAGGTCAGGATGGCGATGTTGAGGCTGGCCATGGCGGCGGTCACCCGGCCTTCGCGGAGGCCGCCGCGTCGCTGGATGCTGCGGCCTTCGCGGTCAGCTCGGCGGCCTCGGCAGCGCGCTCGCGCTCGAACTCGGCGATGGCCTCGGGGGGTGTGCGGTCGCACGTGCCGTCGCCGAGCGAGACGGCTACGACGGCGTCGCCGGTGCGCACGTCTCCGGGCTCGCGCACAACCGCAAAGACGCCTTCGCGCGGCATGACGCAGTCGCCTGCTTGGTAGTAGATCGCGCACTTGGTGTGACAGACCTTGCCGATCTGGCTGATTTCGAGCACCGCCGACTGCCCCACCTTGATGACGCTGCCGATGGGCAACGCGAGCAGGTCGAAACCAGCGGTGGTGATGTTCTCGGCGAAGTCGCCGGCGTCGACGTCGAGGCCCTTGGCCTGCATGGTGCCGATGGACTCGGAAGCCAGCAGGGAGACCTGGCGATGCCAGTCGCCGGCGTGCGCGTCGCCCTCGAAGCCGCGATCGAAGATGAGCGTTCCCTCGGTGCCGGGCGTCTTGCGCATGGTCTTTTCGGCCGAGAGGTTCACCGATTTCACGACGCCCGGGGTAGGCAGGCTGGGTGTGGATTGGCTGGCGGCGGTGTTGGGAGCGGTCTCTGGGGTCATTGGGGATCTTCCTCGCGAATCCAGGTGCCGGATGCGCCGCCTTCCTTGCGCAGCAGACAGACGTCGGTTACGACCATGCCGCGATCGACGGCCTTGCACATATCGTACAGCGTCAGGCCAGCCACGGCGGCGGCGGTGAGCGCTTCCATCTCGATACCGGTCTTGCCGTCGGTCTCGACGGTGGCGGTGATTCGGATGCCGGGGCGCGGGGCGGATTCGGCGACGAGATCGATGGATGCGTGGGTGATGGGGAGCGGGTGGCACAGGGGGATGAGGTCGGCGGTGCGCTTGGCGGCCATGATGCCGGCGATTCGCGCGATGGCGAGCACGTCGCCCTTTGGCGCCTTGCCTGCAACGATGAGCTGGAGTGTGGCGGGCGCCATCTCGACGAATGCTCCGGCGACGGCAATGCGGTGGGTTACGGGCTTGTCAGCGACGTCGACCATATGCGCGGCTCCGGACTCGTCGAGGTGCGTGAGCTTGTTCTGGGCGACCAACAGGTCATCCTCCGATCTGGGACATGCGGCGAGCGGTGCCGACACGCATGTCGTGGCCTTCGGGCTTGTCGGCGAGTGCACGGCGGACAACGGCGCGGACGTCGTCATCGCTGCCGGTGCGCAGGACGGTGCGGACGTCGAGCTCGTGGTCATCGAAGAGACAGGGGCGCAGGCGGCCGTCGGCGGTGAGGCGCAGGCGGTTGCACTCGGCGCAGAAGTGGTGCGACAGCGGCGAAATGATTCCGACGGTGCCGGGCGCGCCCGGGAAGCGGTAGTAGCTCGCCGGGCCCCAGCCGCCTGGAGCGTCGGTGCGCGAGACCGCCGTGAGCTCGCCGAGACCCGCGGCCGCGCCCTCTTCGGCGATGCGGGCGACGACCTCGTCGCTGGGGACGGTGTCGGCGCG
>JBAXEO010000035.1:0-15340 GCA_037140395.1 Coriobacteriia bacterium | reverse complement strand
CCGAGCAGACCGCAGCCGAGCCGGCAACGGACGGGACAACGCCGGAAGCGGGCAAAGGCGAGGGCAGCCGGAAGCGTCGCAGGCGTGGCGGCGGCAGAGGTGGCGGAGAGGGCGCATCGGCGCGACCGCAGGCCGACGCCACGGGAGCGACCGCAGGAACGGCCGCGAGTTCACCGCCGTCATCGGGTGAGGGAAGCGCGGAGGATGGCTCGGCCAGGCCGGGGCGCAAGCGTCGCAGGCGCCGTCCGGGCGCGAGCGGCAGCACGGACGCACCGCCGCCGAGCTGACAAGTGAATACGCCGACGTAGCTCAGTTGGTAGAGCACCGCACTCGTAATGCGGGGGTCAGGGGTTCGAATCCCCTCGTCGGCTCCATCGTCTACCTGCGGGAACCTTCGGGGTCCCGCTGCTGTTTGCTGTGAATCAGCTCCAACGCGGTCCTATCGGTGTCCTATTCTGCCGCGCGGAGCTATCCAGGCTTCTACGCTCGCTTGGACCGTCGCCTGCCAGACGCTCGCCCCAACACTGGGCGGAGCGGGTCGGTTGGCCCAGCTTGCCGTCTCAGGGTATGCTCGGAGCCAGGAGGTATCCACAGTGAGAACATTCCAGATGGTTGTTGAGCGAGACCCGCAGACCGGATTGCTCGTTGGGTACGTGCCAGGTTGGCCTGGTGCCCACACCCAAGGAGCCGATGCGCCTGAACTCGAAGCCAACTTGCGCGAGGTAATCGAGATGCTGCTCGAAGACGGCGAGCCCAAGCTCGAATCAGAGTTCGTGGACGTCCGCCGTATCCAAGTCGCCTGACTGTGGGCACCGCTCCGGTCCTGAAGCCTCGAGAGGTGCTTGCTCTTCTCGTCTCTCACGGGTTCGTCGAAGTCCGGCAACGGGGGTCGCACAAGCAGTTCCGTCACGCCGATGGACGTGTGACGACGGTGCCTTTCCACTCCGGGCGGGACATCTCGCCCACGTTGCTTCGTAAGATCGCTAGCGATGTCCATATGACGCTGGATGAGTTCCTCGCTGCGGAGTGACGGCCCCGCGTCGCGTGACACCTGAGACCAGCGGCCCAGACCGTGTGACCTTCACCCGCTGCGCCCGGCGTCGCTTGCAACCCATTCGAAACACCAGCGACCCACATAGCAGGGTTCGCTATGCACTACGTCGTATATCCAAGCAAACCGGTACGGATGGCTCTCGAACTCGCACTCTTCGGTCGGGGGTAGGGAATGGTAGTGGCCGCATGGGTGTTCACGGGCTTCCTGCTCGTGGGCGTCGCGCTAGCGTACATTCTGGTGACGCTTCCTCGGTTCCTCGCGCCCCACTCTTCTAATGCGGCCAAAGACAGCACGTATGAATGCGGCGAGCTCCCAGTCGGCGCGCCGTGGGTACGCTACCGAGTCGCCTACTACATCTTCGCGATCATCTTCGTGGTCTTCGATGTTGAGACCGTATTTCTCTATCCGTGGGCAGTCATCATGCGCAAGCTCGGCATGTACGGCTTTGTCGAGATGGCTGTCTTTGTCGGCATCCTGGTTCTCGGGCTTGCGTATGCGTGGCGCAAGGGAGCTCTGGAGTGGTCGTGAGCAAAGTACGCGTCGACGAAGAGACCAAGGTGCTGATCGCGCCGCTGCAGTTCCTCATGAACTGGGCGCGCGGTCACTCCATGTGGCCATTGACCTTCGGCACCGCCTGCTGCGCCATCGAGATGATGACCGTGGGCAGTGCACGCTACGACACCGAGCGCTACGGCATCTTCTTTCGCAACTCGCCGCGCCAGGCCGACTGCATGATCGTCGCCGGCACCATCAATCTAAAGATGGCGCCGCGCATCGAGCTTCTCTACGAGCAGATGTCGCTTCCCAAGTACGTGATCGCGATGGGCTCGTGCGCTGTGAGCGCCGGCCCATTCGCCGACGGCTACAACGTAGTGCAGGGCGTCGACCAGATTCTGCCGGTCGACATCTACGTGCCCGGTTGCCCTCCGCGGCCCGAGGCGCTCATGAACGCGCTGCTCATGGTCATGGAGCGAAACTCCGCCGGCATTCCCTCGGCAGCCGAGGTCTTTGCGGCCGAGCAGCGTGCTGGTAAGGCGGCTCTGTGACGACGCGCTCAGCCATCGCAGTCGACACCCGCACCTTCGAGGGGATCTCGGGCGTCTTCGAGGTCGGCGTGCTCGGAATGGGCGACCTGCCGAGCGCGCATACGATGCCTCGTCACCTGATCGACGTGCTGACCGCCCTCAAGCAGGAGCGCGGCTTCACGCACCTCTCGCTCCTGACCGCCGCCGAGCGACCCGCCGAGACTCCGGGCGTCAAGATGGTCTACGCCGTGACCCGGCGCACGGACCACACGACGCTCATGCTCTCGGTCGACCTGCCCGAGGAATCTCTGCGCGTACCGACGATCGTCGCGCTGTGGCCGGGCGCGTTGCCGCTCGAACGTGAGGTCTACGACCTGTTCGGTGTTGTCTTTGAGGGCAGCCCCAACCTGCGCCGCATCGTGCTCCGCGACGATTTTGCGGGCCACCCGCTGCGCAAGGGCTTCGTCATGACCCCTGGCGGCGTGGATGCCGAGGATCTCGCGTGGGCCCTTGCGAGCCACGGCGACGACGGCCCTGCGCCTCAGCCGGAGAACAGCGACCCCAAGCGGACCGTACCGCTTCCATACCCGTCTGTAGCCGAGCAGCTGGCTCGTCCGGGCGATCCGATTCTGCACTCTCAGCGCCAGCTGCTGCACATGGGGCCGCAGCACCCGAGCATGCACGGCGTGCTCCACCTGTGGCTCGCGCTCGAGGGTGAGATGGTGCTGGCGTCCGAGGTCACGCACGGCTACCTGCACCGCTGCATCGAGAAGCTCGCCGAGACGCGCTCGTACCGCGCGTGCACCGCGTTGGTCGACCGAGCGGACTACGTCTCCGGCTTCCACACTGAGCTAGCACTGCTCATGGGCGCCGAGGAACTCGCCCAGATCGAGGTGCCGCCCAAGGCGCAGTACCTGCGCGTGCTCATGAGCGAACTCGTGCGCCTCACGAGCCACACCACCTGGTTCGCGGCGTGCGGCATCGACGTCGGAGCCTTCACGCCGATGCTGTTCTCGTTCCGCGACCGCGAGGCGATCCTCGACTTCTTCGAGGAGATCACCGGCGGCCGCATGATGTTCAACTACTTCCGCCCTGGCGGCGTCAAAGACGACCTGCCCGCCGGATGTGCCGATCGGCTGCACGCCTACCTAAAGACCCTCTCGGCGTCGATCGACGGCTACGAGGCGCTGCTCACCACCAACGAGATCTTCCGCAACCGCACGTGCGGCATTGGCGTCATCTCCCCGCAGACCATCCTCGACTTCGGCGTCACCGGACCGATGGCTCGCGCATCAGGCGTCGACATCGACCTTCGCCGAGACGAGCCCTACGCCGCCTACGCCGACTTCGACGTGCACGTGCCGCTCGGGGAGATCGGCGATTCGTTTGACCGCTACGCAGTCCGCATCGCCGAGATGCGAGAGTCCGCTCGGCTTGCGATGCTTGCGCTCGAGGGGATGCCAGAGGGTGACTTTGTGACGCCTGGCGTGCCGCGCGCGATCAAGCCGCCTGCTGGGTGCGCCTATCGCCGTGTCGAGAGTCCCCGCGGGGAGCTCGGCGTGTACCTCGAGAGTGACGGCACCGCGCAGCCTTGGCGGATGAAGATTCGTTCGCCGGCCTTCTCAAACCTCCACGTCACGAATGCCGTTCTCCCCGGTCGCCGCATAAGCGACATCATCGCGATCGTGAGCTCGGTCGACGTCGTGATGGGGGAGATCGACCGATGATGCTGGTGCTCAAAACACTCTTGGGTGTGGTGGTCATCGCGGTTGTCGTGCTGGTCAACACCGTCGTCGTGATGTGGTGCGAGCGGAAGTGGGCCGGTCACTTGCAGTCGCGCCTTGGCCCGATGCGCACCGGCTGGCACGGCATGCTTCAGCCCTTCGCCGACGCGCTCAAGATGCTGGGCAAAGAGGACTTCACGCCCGCTGGCGCAGATCGGTTGCTCTTTGGGGTCGCGCCGGTCTTGGCGTACGCGCCATCGATCTTCATCTACTGTGCTACGCCATGGATGGCCCAGTTCGTCGGCTACAGCTTTGACGTGGGCATCTTCATGATCTTTGCGGTGGCTGCGCTCTTCCCGGTGTCGATACTGCTAGCCGGGTGGGCGGCGAACAACAAGTACGCGCTCATGGGCGGCTTCCGCGCGGCCGCGCAGCAGATCAGCTACGAGGTCCCGATGATCATGGCCGTGCTCGGCGTGATCATGCTGGCCGGCTCGATGAAACTCTCGACGATTGTGGACGCGCAGGCGCATGTGTGGAACGCCGTCACGCAGCCGTTCGCCTTCTTGCTCTTCTTCATCTGCATGCTCGCCGAGCTCAACCGCACCCCGTTCGATCTACCCGAGGCCGAGTCCGAGCTCGTGGCGGGCTACATGACCGAGTTCTCCAGCATGCGCTTCGCGATGTTCTTCCTCGCCGAGTACACCAACCTGTTCACGTGGTCGCTCTTCACCTCACTGCTGTTTCTGGGCGGCTGGGGCGGCCCGGGCCCGGCGTTCCTCGGCTTCGTCTGGCTGCTGCTCAAGACCTACGCCATCGTCTTCATGGTCGTGTGGGTGCGCTGGGCGCTGCCACGGCTGCGCGTCGATCAGCTCATGGAGTTCGGCTGGAAGGTCCTCATCCCCGCAGCTCTCCTCAACATGTTCTTCACCGCGCTGGGTATCGTCACCAACGTCTTTGTGCTGGTCGGGTTGCAGGTCGTGCTCCTGGTCGGCTTCGTCTGGCTCGTCTCGCGGATCGGCAAGCGGGCCGGCCACGGCGCTCGTGAGGTAGCTGCCGCGCGTGCCTCAGCTTCTCCGGAGGTGACGCCGTGATCGGCATCAGCAAAGGGATGGCTGAGACCTTCCGTCGCATGTTGCGCCCGGCCGTCACACTGACCTACCCGGACACCAAGCGCGAGCTTCCCGAGCGCGCACGCATGTCCTTCGCGATGGCGCGTGACGAGAACGGCCAGCCGCAGTGCAAGTCGTGCATGCTGTGCGAGCGCAGCTGCCCCGACGACGCAATCAAAATCGAATCCGAGAAGCGCGCCGACGGTCCTGGGCGTGAGCTCACCAAGTTCACTATCGACCTGGGCAAGTGCATGTACTGCGGCCTCTGCGTCGAGCAGTGCTCCACCGATGGCCTGCGCCATACCGGCGACTTCGAGAACAACTCGCCCGACCGCGCCGACATGATGCTCGTGCTCTACGAGGCCGAGCCAGGCTCCGTCACTCCGCCGACCATCGACGAGTCCACCCCCGAGCAGCTCGCCGAGGTCACCGACGCATTCGGTGCCCTGCCCGCCGAGCCGGCCGAACCAGCCGAGCCGCAAGGGGGCGCCTCGTGACGCAGGCGATCCTCTTCTACCTGTATGCCGCCATCGCGCTCGCAGGCGCCATCGTCCTTGTCCGGGCGAGGAATCTCCTGCACGGCGCACTCGGCCTCTTCGCCACCATCATCGCGATCGGCGGACTCTTCCTGCTCCTGGGTAGCGAGTTCCTCGCCGCGATGCAGCTGTTCGTCTACGGCGGGGCGATCACCGTGCTCATCATGTTCGCCCTGATGCTCGCCGGTCCCCGCGTAAACAGCGAGGACCAGCCATCGCGGGCCGTCTACTGGCTCGCCGGCATCGTGTCCGCCGCGTTCTTTGTCGCCGTCGCCCTGGTTCTCTGGCGGACCGAATGGCACCTCTCGGCTCCGGTCGTGCACGACACCGCCTCTATCGCCGAGATACTCTTCTCGCGCTACGTGCTGCCGTTCGAGATTGCCGGGCTATCGCTGACTATCGCGCTCATCGGCTCAATCGTGATCGCCCGCGAGGACGACGTGCTCGGTGACGGAACCGATGGCTCCGACGCGCCAGTCGGATCGACCGCACTCCCCGAGGACGAGGGGGGGCTCGCGTGATCGGGCTCAACCACTATCTTCTCCTCGGCGCGGCGCTGTTCGTCGTCGGTCTCTACGGTGCGCTGACGTCCAAGAGCGCGCTGCGTGTGGTCATCTGCGTCGAACTCATCCTCAATGCGGTTAACCTCAACCTCGCGGCCTTCTCGTCATATGTGGCGCCCAAGCAGGCGGTCGGCATGAACTTCGTCATCTTCCTGATGGTTGTTGCCGCGGCCGAGATTGGCCTGGCGCTGGCGATCATCATCTCGCTGAACCGCTCCAACGACATCGATGCCATCGACACGATCAGGAGGTTAAGGGGATGACGGGTCTTCTCGCCTACGCCTGGCTGCTTCCTCTCGCGCCGCTGGTCGTCTTTGCAATTGTTCTGGCGACGGGCCGCAAGCTGCCAAAGAACGTAGTGGCCGGCATGGGCATCGGCGTGATGTTCGCAATCTTCGTCGCGTCGATGGGCATGCTGTGGGCGGTGGCTCAAGGTGCTCGCTTCGAGGGTTCCGTGCCTTGGATCGAGATGAAGGGCGTCGTGATTGAGGTCGGCATTCTTGTCGATCCGCTCTCGGTCTTGATGCTGATTGTGGTGTCGTTCGTGAGCCTCCTGGTGCAGATATACTCGCTCGGCTACATGGCCGACGAGGAGCGTTTCCGCTGGTACTACGGGGCAATCTCGCTGTTCACAGCCGCGATGCTCGGCGTTGTGCTCTCGGACGGCTGGCTCCTCATGTACATGTGCTGGGAGATCATGGGGCTCGCTTCGTTCCTGCTGATTGGGTTCTGGTTCGAGACCGAGGTCGCTTCGAAAGCTGCTACCAAGGCCTTCATGGTGACGCGCTTTGGCGACGTGGGCTTTGGGCTCGCGCTCGCCATCATGTGGTTCTCGGCGGGGACGTTCACGTTTGAGGCGGTCTTCAAGCTCGTGGAGTCCGGCGCATGGGCGGGTCCCACACTGGTGGTCGCGACGCTGCTGCTGTTCATGGGCGCCATGGGCAAGAGCGCGCAGTTCCCGCTTCACGTGTGGCTTCCCGACGCGATGGCCGGCCCCACGCCGGGCTCGGCGCTCATCCACGCTGCCACGATGGTCGCGGCCGGCGTGTATCTGGTCGCGCGCTCATTCCCGCTCTTCGAGGCGAATCCGCAAACGCTTACGGTAGTCGCTACCATCGGGGCGATCACGGCGGTCATGGCCGCTCTCATCGCCACCTCGGTAGACGACATCAAGAAGGTTCTCGCCTATTCGACGATCTCGCAACTCGGTTTGATGATGCTCGCTCTGGGCGTCGGAAGCTGGGTCGCCGCGATATTCCACCTCATGACACACGCGTTCTTCAAGGCGCTGCTCTTCCTCGCGGCAGGCAGCGTCATCCACGGCACGCACACGCAAGACGTCCGAGAGATGGGCGGTCTGTGGCGCAAGATGCCATGGACGACGGCCGTGTGGGTCATCGGCGCCCTTTCGCTCGCCGGTATCCCGCCACTCGCTGGCTTCTGGAGCAAAGACGAGATCCTCTTGACGGCGTTTCACAAGGAGCAGTGGGGCTTCCTCGCCGTCGGGCTCGTCGTGGCTATGCTGACCGCGTTCTACATGGGCCGCAGCACGTTTCTGGCGTTCTTTGCCAAGCCTGGCGCCACTAGTAAGACGGATCACGCGCATGAGTCGTCGTGGGTCATGCTCGGCCCGCTGGTCGCCCTGGCGACGATCACCGTCGTCATCGGCTTGGTCAACTCGCCGATGTTCGGCTTCGCCTTCGGAGCATATCTGGGGGAGCATGCATCGGGGATGAATCTCTCGTTGGCAGCAGTGGCTGTCGGTGCCGCGCTCGCAGGAATCGCCTACGCCTATGCCATGTACCAGCGCGGTAAGGCCAACCCGGACTGGTACATGCGCAACCGAGGTATCGCGCCGGTGCTCACCAAGCAGTTCTGGATCGACGACGTCTATCAGCGTGTCATCGTCGCGCCGACACTCGTCATCGCCGGCGTCTTCCGCGGCATGGACGTGGCCGTGGTCGATGGCGTCGTGCGGGGCTTCGGCAAGGTCGGCATGGTCGTGAGCGCCCTTCTCGCCAAGTTCGACCGCGGCGTCGTTGATGGAGCCGTCGACGGTCTGGGCAACGGAGTCATCGACGGCGGCCGAGAAACCCGCAAGATCGAGACCGGCAACGTGCAGACGTATCTGCTGCTGCTGGTCGCTTCCATCGTCGTGCTGCTGTGGGTGTTCGCCCGATGACTAACCTCCCGGTGCTCGCCATCATCGTGCTCGCCCCGGTCGTGGGCGCGCTGCTCATCATGGCTTTCGGCCGCGGACAGATTGCGCCCAAGGCAATCGCGCTGGTCGCCGGCACCGTCAGCCTTACAACCTCGCTGTGGGTGTTCGCGGTCTACGATCGCGCGGCCGCCGGCTACCAGTTCGTCACCTCAGTTCCGTGGATCCCGTCCATCGGCGTCTCGTTCACGCTGGGTGTCGACGGCATCTCGGCGCCAATGCTCGTCTTGACCTCGCTCATCCTGTTCACCGGCGTGCTCGTCTCATGGAACGTCACCGAGCGCCCCCGCGAGTACTTCGCGCTGCTGCTGCTGCTGGTGACCGGCGTCTTTGGCGTGTTCGCGGCCGTCGACGCGTTCTTGCTGTTCTTCTCCTACGAGATGGCCGTCCTGCCGATGTATCTGCTCATCGCAATCTGGGGGTCCACGCGCAAGGACTACTCGGCGATGAAGCTGACGCTCTTCCTCTTTGCGGGCAGCGCGATGCTGATTCTGGTGCTCGTGCTGACGTACTGGGCGGTGGGCGCCAATACCTTCGACATGCGAATCTGGGCCAGCCACTCCTTTGGCGCGGTCTTCCAGAAGTGGGTGTTCCTGCTCACGCTGATCGGCTTCGGTACCCTCATCCCAATCTTCCCGCTGCACACGTGGTCCCCCGACGGCCATGTGGCCGCCCCGACCGCCGTCTCCATGTTGCACGCAGGCGTGCTCCTCAAGATCGGCGCCTACGGCCTCATCCGACTCGGGCTGGTGATGTTCCCGCTCGGCTGGGCCGACTGGCGCATGGCGCTGGCGCTCATCGGCGTCATCAACGTCGTGTACGGCGCCTTCTGTGCGATGAGTCAGACCGACCTCAAATACGTCATCGGCTACTCCAGCGTGAGCCACATGGGATACGTCATCCTCGGCTTGGCGATGGGGGACCGCTTCGCGCTGACTGGCGCCGTTTTCCAGATGTTCGCGCACGGCATCATGACCGGCCTCTTCTTCGCGCTCATCGGCTTCATCTACGAGCAGACGCACACACGCGTAATCGCCGACATCACCGGGCTCATGCGTCGCACGCCGCTCGTGGCGGCATGCTTCGTCATCGCCGGCGCGTCGAGCATGGGACTTCCCTCGACAGCCGGCTTCGTCGCCGAGCTGCTCGTCTACGTCGGGCTGGTTATTCAGTCGCCGTGGCTGGCGGCTGCGGCGTTCATCGGCGTGGTCGTGACGGCCGCCTACGTCCTACGGATGCTCAGTCGCATCCTGCTCGGCGAGCCCTCGGCAGCTGTCGCGCCCATTCACGATGCCCCGCCGCTGCGTTTCGTGCCGATGGCGATTCTCGCCGGCACGATCATGCTCGTCGGTATCCTGCCGGCGTCGCTCTACACGATCATCACCGGATCGGTCATGCCCATCGTCACCAAGCTGGCGGGGGGGTAGAGCGATGATCCTAGTTCCTGCATCCGAGTACGCCTACCTCCTCCCGGAGATCATCGTCGCGCTTCTTGGCGTGCTGCTTATCGTTGCCGACCTCATCTGGCCCGCCTACGACGAGGCGACCGGCCGCTCCAAGACGTGGCCCGCCTACCTCGCAATCGTGGGGCTCATCGCAGCCGCAGTCGCAGTGGTCCCGCTCGCAAGCGTGAGCAAGACGCTCTTCAACGGCATCATCCAGATCGACCCGCTCGCCGCGTTCTTCAAGTTGCTGTTCCTAGGCATTGGCGTGCTGGTGATCCTGATGTCGGTCAATGCGGTGCCCAAATTCACCCGCTGGACCGCCGAGTTCTACGCGCTCATGGTCTGGACAATCCTGGGCAGCATGCTTCTGGCGTCTGCCGCCGAGCTGTTCACAATCTTCCTGTCGCTGCAGCTGACGAGTCTGCCGCTCATCGTGCTAGTGGGCTACGCCAAGCGTGATCCGAGAAGCGGCGAGGCGGCGCTCAAGTACCTCCTGCTGGTGCTGGTCTCCACGTCGGTCCTCCTCTACGGCATGAGCCTCATCTATGGCGCGCTTGGCACGAGCACCCTCTCGGAGATCGGCGCGGCCCTTGCCCGAGAGAAGACCATCAACCCGATTGTGGCGATGGGTCTCGTGCTGCTGCTGACTGGCTTCGCCTTCAAGATCACCGCTGCGCCCTTCCACTATTGGGTCCCCGACGCCTATGAGGGCGCGCCCACGCCTGTCACCGCGTTCATGTCGGTCGGTTCCAAGTTCGCCGGCTTCGCGCTCGCGCTACGCGTCATCGTTGCTGCCGAGGCGGTGCCGTTGAACTGGCACCTCATCTTCGGCGTCATTGCTGCGATCTCGATGACGTTGGGTAACCTCGGCGCGATCCGACAGAAGAACATCAAGCGAATGCTCGCGTACTCGGGCATTGCGCAGGCGGGCTACCTGCTCGTGGGAGTCGCCGCGTTCAGCAGCTGGGGCATCGCGTCGCTGCTCTTCTACACGCTCGCGTACGGTGCGGCGAACCTCGCAGCCTTTGCGGTCGTGATCATCGTGGCGAATGCAATCAAGAGCGAGCAGATCGCAGACTACGCCGGTCTCTCGAAGCGCAATCCACTGTTGGCTCTCGCGCTCACCATCGGGCTTCTCTCGCTGGCGGGCTTCCCACTTATGGCCGGCTTCATGGCCAAATTCTACGTGTTCCTCTCGGCGGCGCAGGCGGGGCTTATCTGGCTCGTCGCCATCGGTGTCATCAACAGCGTCATCTCCGCGTACTACTACCTGCGCGTTGCGTTCGTTATGTACGTGAGCGAGGGCCCCGCGGAGCCGATGAAGATCGATCCGCAGGCCGCGCTGGCGCTGTGCGTAGCGATCGCGGGCGTGCTCTTCCTCGGAATCATCCCGCAGGCCGCGATGGTCGCGGCAGCTCGTGCAGCAGCGTCACTCTTCGGCGGATAGGAGGCGATAGGGATGCAGTGGCTCTTGGCAGCGATGATCGTGGTACCGCTCGTCGGCGGCATTGCGCTGTCGCTCATTCCTGTGTCGCTTAGTCGGTTTGTGCGCCCTGCCGCGCTTGTGCTGAGCGGTGCCGTGCTCGCGGCGTCTGCCTGGCTGTGGTACTCGTTCGACGCGACCGCCGGCGGCATGCAGTTCGAACTCAACCTGCCGTGGATTCCCGGACTGAACACGGCTTTCCATCTAGGGGTGGATGGCCTCGCTCTGCCCATGGTGTTCCTGACCGCGCTGCTCACCGTGCTTGCGGTGGTGGCCTCGCGCAGCATCGACGACCGGGTGGGCCAGTACTTCACGCTGCTATTGATGCTCGAAGCCGGGCTCATGGGCGTGTTCGTGTCGCTCGACCTCATCTTGTTCTACCTGTTCTGGGAGGTCGTGCTGATTCCGATGTACTTCCTCATCAGCATCTGGGGTGGTGCCAATCGCTCGTATGCGGCGCTGAAGTTCTTCATCTATACGCTCGCAGGCAGCCTTGCGATGCTCGGCGGCATCATTGCTCTGTACCTCGCGACGGGCGCCAAGACGTTTGACATGCTCCAGATCGCTCAGCAGTCGGCGGTCCTGCCGCGCAGCGTGCAGATTGCCATCTTTATCGCGATTGCGGTCGGGCTTGCGGTTAAGGTGCCGATCTTCCCGCTGCACACATGGTTGCCCGACGCGCACGTCGAGGCGCCGACAGCCGTGTCCGTGCTGCTCGCCGGCGTACTGCTCAAGATGGGATCCTACGGCTTCATGCGGCTCGGACCCACGCTGCTGCCCGAGGGCTTCAAGGCGTTGCTTCCGCTGCTGGCGATCTTGGCGGTCATCTCCATCGTCTACGGCGCCGCGGTCGCGCTCATGCAGACCGACATGAAGAAGATCGTCGCCTACTCGTCCATCTCCCACATGGGCTACGTGATGCTCGGAATCGCCGCCGGTACTACGGCGGGATTCTTGGGCGCGCAAGTCCAAATGTTCTCGCACGGCCTGATTGCCGGGCTGCTGTTCCTGCTCGTCGGCACGGTGTACGAGCGCACTCATACGCGTGAGATCTCGGCGTTCGGTGGCATCGCCAAGGTCGTGCCGATTCTCGCCGGCACGATGGTGTTCGCGGCGTTCGCGTCGCTGGGACTGCCGGGTATGAGCGGGTTCATCGGCGAGTTCATGGTGATTGTGGGCGCAATCCAGCCGTATACCGTGTACGCGGTGATTGCGGCGTTCGCTGTCATTCTGACGGTGGGCTACCTGCTCTGGATGGTCAGGCGCGTGGCCTTCGGGCCGCTGAACAAGGATCGCGCCGACATGAAGGACCTGACACTTTCCGAGGGTCTGTCCATGGCGCCGCTGTGTCTGCTGATCGTGTTCGTGGGCGTCTATCCGCAGGCGCTGATCGGCGTGATGTCCACGAGCGTCGAAGCACTCGCTCGCCTCGTCGGACGGTAGCGCGGCGCCAGTCCCCAAACGCGTCACGTCGCCAGTCGCCGCCTCAAGTGAACCGTTCACCCAGTGAATCGCCTGCTCGTGCGGTACTTCATGCGTGGTCGTATGATAGAGTCCGACAACCGCTGACTCGGTCGGAGTCTTGTTCCGGAGACGGCCTTGGTGCGGGGCGCTAGTCATCTGTTCCGGCGACGAAGGGTCGGCTGGGTGCCCTACGACCGCATCATACTGGCGGTATTCGTGGTGTTGGGTGCGACGTTCGTCGTCGTCACTCTCGCCGCGTCGTGGCTGCTCAGCCCTAAGAACCCCTCGCCGGAAAAAGCCGGAACCTACGAATGCGGCGTCGAGCCGGTAGGCCCCCCGTGGGTGCAGTTCCACGCCGGCTACTACGTCTACGCGCTGCTGTTTGTCATCTTCGACATCGAAACCGTCTTCCTGTACCCGTGGGCTCTCGTTTTCGGCCTACGCGGATGGTTCATTTTCTCCGAGATGATCGTGTTCGTGGTCATCCTTGTCGCCGGCCTCGCTTACGCCTGGAAAGAGGGGGCTCTCTCTTGGCGCTAGACAAACTCACAGGCGAGCACTCGGCGCTCTTCATTCGTAGCGAGCAGCTCTTCGACGTCGCCCGACGCAAGTCGCTCTGGTACATGGCGTTTGGAATCGCATGCTGCGCCATCGAGGGCCTCATGCATGCATCGGGCCCCCGGTTCGACTTTGACCGCATGGGGGTCTTCTTCCGAGCGAGTCCTCGGCAGGCCGACGTCATGATCGTCGCCGGCACGGTGAACTGGAAGATGGCACCCACCGTACGCCGACTCTACGACGAGATGCCTGAGCCCAAGTGGGTCGTGGCCATGGGCGCGTGCGCGTGTACGGGCGGGCCGTTTCGCGAGTATCCCAACGTCATGATGGGCGTGGACAAGATCGTCCCCGTCGACGTGTACATTCCCGGGTGCCCCCCTCGGCCCGAGTCGGTGCAGTACGGATTCATCGTGCTGATGGACAAGATCAAGGCGAAGACGGAGGAGCGGCTTGCAGCAGCTCGACATGACGGCCGCTAAGGGCGTCCTTCAGCGCGCCGCCGTGGCGGCGTCAGTTGAGACGGTTGAGAGTCTCGGCGCGGTGTGCCGCGTCTCGGCGGCCGACGCCCGCAAGGCCCTAGTCGCGCTGCGTGACTCCGACATCTCGCTGGGCTTTCTGGTCGACTACTTTGGCATCGACACGGGCGAAGCGGTCGACATCGTCTATCACCTGCGCTCGTTCGCGCGCGATGAGGAGCTCTTCGTCAAGGCGGCGCACGACTACGGCTCGGTGCTCACCAGCGTCTGGGACATCTTCCCGGCTGCACTCATGCCCGAGCGCGAAACCGCCGAGCTCTTCGGCCTCACGCTCGCGGGCCATCCCAACCCCAAGCGGCTCCTGACCACCGACGGCTGCCCCGCCTACCTGCTCAAGTCGCTCGAGGTTCGCGGTGCCGACGAGGTACGCAATCGCGCGGCGCAGCACGTCGATCCCACGGCTCTTGACCGCACCGTGAGCAGCCTCGCCGAGTCCGTGGCCCAGGAGCCGGGCTCGGCGTCAGGCAAGACCCCGCTTCCGGTCGCCGAGCCGGGCGCAGCACCCCTCGGCCTTGTGCGCATCCCGTCGGGCGTCGATGTCGAGAACTCCGAGCACCTCATCCTCAACATGGGACCGCAGCACCCCTCGACCCATGGTGTGTTGCGACTCATCCTCGAGCTCGACGGCGAGGAGATTGTCTCGGGCGAGGCAGTCATCGGCTACCTGCATCGCGGCATCGAGAAGCTTGCCGAGTCACGTCGCTACTCGGCGGTGGCCACGCTGCTTGATCGGGCCGACTACGTCTCCGGCATCCACTCCGAGCTCGCCTTTGCGCTGGCTACCGAGAAGATCGCCGGAATCGAAGTGCCGCGGCGCGCGAGTTACCTGCGCTGTCTTCTCGGCGAGCTGAACCGGATTGCGAGCCACATCACCTGGTACGGGCCGATGGGCCTGGACTCCGGCGCGATGGGGCAGTTCCTCTACACGTTTAGAGACCGCGAGGCGCTCCTCGACATCCTCGAAGACATCACCGGCCAGCGAATGATGTTTAACTACGTGCGCCCGGGCGGCGTGCTCAACGACATCACCACCACCGCCGAGGCCAAGATCCGCACGTTCCTCGACGACTTCGCCATCCACGTCGAGGAAAACGCCGAGCTGCTCATGGGCAACGAGATCTTCCAGGCGAGGACTCAGGGCGTGGGCGTGTTCGACCGTAAGCAGGCCCTCGGCTTCGGCCTGACCGGTGCCTGCCTGCGTGGCTCCGGCGTGGACTGGGACATTCGTCGCGATCGCCCCTACGCCGCCTATTCCGAGCTCGAGTTCGACGTTCCGGTCGCCGAGCAAGGCGACGTGTACGCGCGCTGTCAGGTGCGCCTCGAGGAGATGCGCCAGTCGGCACGGATGATCCGCCAGTGCATCGACGGGCTGCCGGAAGGCGAGCACACCGCGAAGGTCGCCAAGGTGCTGCGCCCGCCCGTTGGCGAGTCCTACGCGGCCGTCGAGTCACCCCGCGGTGAGCTGGGCGTGCACTTGGTCGCCGACGGCACCGACCTGCCCTATCGCATGCGCTATCGCCCACCCGCGCTCTACGCGCTCCAAGCCGGCGAGGCGTTCCTTCCTGGTCTTCTCATCGCTGACGCGGTCGTGCTCATGGGCAGCATGGACCTGATTCTGGGCG
>JBAXEO010000034.1:0-15601 GCA_037140395.1 Coriobacteriia bacterium | reverse complement strand
CCACAAACGCCACGCTCTGCATCTCAACGGGCGGTGGCGAGATCTTCGCAATCACATGGATCTCAGTGAAGCGCAGCAGGTCGGCACGCGCCTGTTGGGCCGAGAACCCCGCCGGCACACGCTTGAGCGACGGCTCGCCCATCTCGTAGCCTGCCGCTGCAAGGTCGCTCAGCACCGACTCAATCCACCGCCCACGGACTCCGTCGGCCACGGCAGCACGAAAGCGCCGAAGCCGGTCCGGGTTCATCTGGTACTGCCCGCCGCCAACCCAGATCGCGTCGGGCAGGATGCGGACAAAGTACCCGGCCGCAAACTTGCGGTCCTCCCCCACCCAAAACCACAGGTCGGAGAAGGTCTTGTACGGCGACTTGTCCGGGGTAAACCGGATGTCGCGGTTGATTCGGAAGATGGAGCGATTGACTGCGGGCACCGCCTGCACGCGTTGGTCGATCTGCGCGAACTTGGCGCCGATGGCGTCCACAAAGTCCTTCTCCGGACCCAATAGGTCGCGTTGATAGACCTCGCGGTTCTCGGTAAACCAGGCGCGGTCGTTGTTCTGAGCGAGCTGGGCGAGGAACTGCTGCGCTCCCGGAGGAAATCCTGTGAACCTCATGAGCAGCTCCCTGAAGACGTCGCATCGGGCATTCGCCAGTGCTACCCTCGGTACCTTCCCCCAACGCGCACACTACTCGCGTATCAGCGCGAAGAACCTGGAGTCCCGTGAAAGACCGTCGTCTTCTCATCATCTTCGGCATCGTTCTGGTGGACATGCTGAGCTTCTCGCTCGTGCTGCCACTGCTGCCTTACTACGCCAAGGAGTTCGGTGCCTCGCCCATGGTGACGGGGCTGATCTTCTCCTCCTACCCCCTGATGCAGGTGATAGCCGCGCCGTTTCTCGGCAGACTTTCCGACGTCTGGGGACGCAAGCCTGTGCTGCTGCTCAGCATCGCGGGCACTGCATGCGCGCTCGTGATGCTCGGCTTCGCAAACTCGTTGTGGATGCTGTTCGCGAGCCGGATGCTGGACGGGATCACGGGCGGCAACATCTCCGTCGCGCAGGCGTACATGACAGATGTCACCTCCGAGAAGGACCGCGGCAAAGCCTTCGGGCTGATTGGCGCCGCTTTTGGCATCGGCTTCATTCTGGGTCCGGTCAGCGGTGGGCTGCTCTCGGCGGTCAACCAGCACCTGCCGGCGTTCATCGCCGCAGGTCTTGCCGCGATCAACCTACTGCTGGTGCTCTTCATCCTGCCGGAATCGCTGTCGACCGAACGCCGCGCGCAGGTGAAGGCCGAACCGGCCAAGGGCTGGGGCCTGAGCGAGCTCGGCTCGACGCTGCGTCTGCCCCGCGTGGGACCGCTGCTATGGATCCGCATCGTCGTCGGATTCACGTTCGCGGTGTTCGAGGGCGGCTTCAGCCTTTGGGCGGCCGACGCCCTCGGGCTTACCGCCGCGCAGAACGGTCTCGTGCTGGGCTACGTTGGAGTGCTGTCGGTGGTTATCCAGCTCGCGCTCATCGGCCCACTGACGAAGCGCTTCAGCGACGCTCGGCTCATCGTGGGCGCGACCGCATTGGCGGCGATCTCCCTGACTCTCTGGGGCTTCACGCCCACCATCTGGGTGCTGCTCGCCATCATGCCGTTCTTGTCGCTCGGCCTCTCGATTACCAACACTATCCTCGGCAGCGCGCTCACCAAGGCCGTCTATGCCGATGAGGTCGGCGGAATCGTCGGACTCTCGACCGCGATCGGATCGCTCACGCGCATTCCGGCGCCGTTCGTCGCGGGCGCGCTGCTGCAGCTGGCGGGCGGTTGGGGCCCAGGCGTGCTGGCAGGGCTCATGACCGCGGCGGCGGTGCCCTACGGGTATGCGCGCCTCATCAGCCGGCCGGATGCACCGCTTCCGCCACGCGAGGCTCCGGTCGCGACCTCAGCCAAAGCCGGTCAGCCGCCGACGTAGCCAAAGAGATTCAGCCGCCTACGCCGCGATGCGAACATCCTCGGCGCCCGCGCCGCACGCAGCGGCGAGTGGCGTCGGTGGCTTTGTGGCGAAGGTGAGTCCTGCAGCCAGCACGCACAGCCCGGCGGCGATCGCGTACGCGACGCCGTAACTGCCGGCCGAATCCACGATCGAGCCCGCCGTCATTGACCCGAACACGCCACCCACACCCCATGCGGTGAAGACGAGGCCGTAGTTAACGCCCAAGTTCTTGGTGCCAAAGAATCCTGCAGTCGTCGACGGGAACAGCGAGAGGTTCGCGCCGTAGCAGAAGCCCACGGCAGCAGCGACGGGCACGAGAGTAGCAACCGTGTGTGAGAACGCGAGCACTCCCATCATCGCCGCCTGCGCAACGAAGACGATCAGCATCGTGCGCACGCCGCCGATCTTGTCCGAGACGATACCGGCGACCACGCGGCCGAGGGCATTCCCGATAGCGAGCACCGCAACCAGCAGGAAGCCCAGATCCAGCCCGGACATCTGCAGAGCCGCGATCTTGGCCATGTGTCCGATGATCATCAGCCCGGCAAAGGCCGAGCAAGCGAACATCAGCCAGAGCAATGCGAACTGGGGCGTCCGCAACATCTGGCGCCAGTCGTACTCATCTGCAGCGACGCGCGTGGAGTCCGTCGCGCTGACCACCTCGGCTGGACGGGATCCCGCCGGGACATAGTTGGTCGGCGGGTTGACCAGGAGCTGTGCCAATCCCACGGTCACGATCAAGAACATGACGCCGAGGAAGCGAAAGGAACCGGGGACGCCGTAGGATTCCAGCAGCACCTTGGTCAGCGGCGCGATGTAGACGCTCGCTAGGGCGAACCCTGCCACGACGATGCCAGTGACCAGGCCCTTGCGCTGCGACGGGAACCACTTGACCGCCGCCGGCGTCGCCGCCGCGTAGCCCAAGCCAATTCCGATGCCAGTCAACACGCCGAATCCCAAGCTGATCGGGAAGATGTTGGACGCAGTGCCAAAGCTCGCGATGATCATGCCGATGCCACACAGCGCGCCGCCGACCGAGGCAACGAGCCTAGGCCCTAACCGGTCCTGCGCTCGGCCCGCAAATACCATCGATACCGCGAACACCCCAACGCACACCGCGTAGGGCAGACTCGCCTGTCCGGCGCTCCAGCCCCAGCCGCCCTCGGCGACGGACTTGGAGAGCACCTTGGCAATGACGCTCCACGAGTAGAGAACGCCGAGAGCCAGGTTGATCCCAAGACCAGCAAATGCAACGACCCAACCTCGAGCGTTTCCGCGCGCCATCAATGACCTCCGCTGTGGATTGTCGAACGAGCGATGATTCGTTCATCCCCGTTCAGGTGCTTCGGCAGTATCACCGAAAACACCGCTAGCGACAACCGCCACATCGATGGCCAAGCGAACTGCGGCCCGGTCGTGGTGACCCGGGCCGCTTGCTGCTAGTAGCCTTCGTCGCCCAGGCGGACTTTGCCGGCGAAAATGCGGTATACGAGGAAGATGTAGAACAGCACCAGCGGTACTCCGATGGCGGCAATAATCGCCATAACCGTGAGCGTCAACTGCGACGACGCCGAGTTCGCGATGTCTAGGGACAAAGCGTCATCGTTGATGGCCGGAACGAGCCTCGGGAATATCGACACCGCCCAGAGTCCGACAAGGGCAAGAGGTGCGAGTGAGGCGGCATACCAGCTGTGCAGGTCTTTGCCGCCATGGACGAAGCGTCCCCAAGCCATCGAGATGAGAAGCAGCGCCAGGAACGCCCAGCCGACCGGGCCTGCCAGGATCAGGCTCGCTGCGCGGGGCACCAGCAGGAAGGTCACCACCGTAGCGAGCAGGACCAGGACGACGAACGCCCACGCCATGAGGGAGCGTGTCTTGACCGCCCGATCGTAGAGTTCTCCTTCAGACTTAACTGACAGCCACGCGGCACCTTGCCACATGAACATCACGAGGCCGAGCACCCCCAGCACAAGCGCGTAGGGGTTTAGCAGCGTGAAGAAGTTGCCAGTGAATTCGCCCATCGCGTCGAGCGGTACGCCTCGGACGATGTTGCCCGCTGCGACGCCGAAGAGGAGCGCGGGCAGCGCGCTACCAAGGAAGAACGCCCAATCCCAGACCCTACGCCACTCCTTGTCGTGCGCGTAGAACTCAAATGACACCGCACGGAAGATCAGCGCGAACAAGACGAGCATCAGCGCGAGGTAGAAGCCAGAGAAGACGGTCGCATACACCGCGGGAAACGCCGCGAAAAGGGCACCACCGCCCGTGAGCAGCCAGACCTCGTTACCGTCCCACACGGGACCAATCGACGAACGGACCACCTGCTTGTCTTCGTCGTTCTTCGCCAGGAACGGATAGAGCGTCCCGAGGCCCAGATCGAAACCATCGAACAGCGCGTAGCCCGCGAGGAGCACGCCGACCAGAACGAACCAGAGCACACCGAGTGTCGTCATCGTGCCTCCCTCCCTAAGCCTTCGCGGCGGCCGGAACCGCCTTGTTGTCCTTGTCGGCGGGTAGAACAGGCCCCTTCTTGATCAGGCCGGACACAACGCGTACCCAGCCCACGAACAGCAGAGCGTAGATCAGGACGAATATCGATAGCGTCGTCAGAATCTGCCACGCAGGCACGACCTTGGAGATTGCGTCAGCGGTACGAAGCCCCATCGCCGGGTCGAAGGCCGGCGCCGGCGGGTACACGATCCAAGGCTGTCGTCCAACTTCGGCTGTGGCCCAGCCCACTTGGATGCCGAGCTCGGGAAGAACCCACATCCACATCAGCAGCGTGAGCATCCAGGGGGTCTTCTCGATCTTGCCCTTGCGATTGAGGAGCCAGCCGCCGACGGACACGAGTAGCAGAGCACCAAAGATGAGGATCATCAGGTGGTAAGTCTGGTATGTGATCTGGATGGGCGGAAGGTCCTCGGCCTTGAAATCATTGAGGCCAGGGTATGGCGTCTTGAACGATCCCGACGCGAGGAAGCTGGTCACGCCGGGAATCTCGATCGAGATCGTCCGCTTGTTGGCGACGTCGACCCAGCCGACAACTCCGATGGGCACGGGACCTTTGTCCCAGTGACCCTCCATCGCCGCGAGCTTCGTCGGCTGGTTGTCCACCACCGCCACCGCCTGGTAGTGGCCCGAGCCGATCATGAGCACCGAGAAGATTGCGGCGATAGTCAGACCGATTGAAATGGCTGTGCGTCCGAAGTCCTTGAAGATGCCCTTGCGCAGGTAGTAGGCGCCGATGGCAGCCGCCACGAAGCCGCCCGTGATGAGCAGAGAGTTCACGGTATGCAGGTAGCGCGGCATCGTCGAAGGGTTGAGGGCAGCCGCGAAGAAGTTGGTCATCTCGGCCTTGGGGCCAATCGCCGTCTCGACGACCTTGTAGCCCGCCGGCGTCTGCATCCACGAGTTGGCGATGATGATCCACAGCGCCGAGAGCATCGACCCGAGCCAGACCAACCAGGTCGAGACGTAGTAGAACTTCTTGGAGACCTTCCCCCGGCCGAACAGCAACACGCCAAGAAACGTGGATTCGAGGAAGAACGCGAAGAGGCCCTCAGCTGCGAGCGGTGCACCAAAGATATCGCCCACGAACCTCGAATACGTCGCCCAGTTGGTTCCAAAGGCGAACTCCATCGTGATTCCCGTTGCGACGCCTATCGCAAACGTCGCGGCGAATATCTTGATCCACAGCTCGGAGGCCGCTTGGTCCTCCGGCTTGCCGCTCTTGTAGAAACGCCGCTCGAACAAGACGACCACCAGGCCGACCCCGATCGAAAGCGGCACGAACAAGAAGTGGTACGCGACTGTGAAAGCGAACTGCAGCTTAGCCAGTACAACAGCGTCCATCTCCGTCCCTCACCTTCCTTTCACTGATCAGATGAGCCCCTCCAGGGACTTCGTTCCCAAATACTCCGACACGAGCTTGTCGGCTTCACTCCATACGCCGTGGACCCTGCATCCGCCGACCCGCTTGCACCAACCCGGATCGCTTGTGCACACGGAGCACGAAGGCGCCCCCTGCATTGCGGTCACGACGTCGAGCAGGCTGATTGCCTCGGCGGGTCGGGCCAGGAAGATGCCCCCACTAGCCCCTCGCCGAGACTCCACAAGTCCGGAGGCGACCAGCTCGCGCTGGATCCCACGTGCGAATGCGTACGGTACGTCTTGCGTCTCGGAAAGCGCCCGTACCGAGATGGGCGCCCCGTCGGAGCGGGCTAATTCGAGCAGTAACCGAATTGCGTAGTCCGTGCGCCGCGAGACCTCCACTGCCGTCCTCCCTCGCAACCAACTGCTACTACGACGGTATCATATCGGTAGCAGGAGCGGCGGCGCAAGGGCAACTCTGAGGATTCCTACCAGCCGAGGGCATCTTGCCCGCGTCACTCGTACGCGATGGCCTCGGCAACGCTCACGCGCGCGGCGCGGCTTGCGGGGAGCAGGCTCGCCACCACCGAGATCACGATCACAAACACGAGCCACGCTCCCACCCCCTGCGCCGAGAATGCGAAGGAGAGCGGGAACCCCATCGCCGACTCCAGGGCACGCGTGAGCAACACCGAAAGCGGGAAGCTCATGAGCACCCCGATCGCCCACGACGCGAGCCCAACCACGATCCCCTCGGTGATGAAGATCTGATAGATCGAACCGTTCGACGCACCCACCGCGCGCATCACACCGATCTCGCGCGTCGACTCGAGCACATTGATGCTCATCGTGCCCGACAGTCCGATTCCGCCGACCGCCGCGAGCAGCGCCGCAAGGATGATCAGGAATACCACGATGATGCCAAGCGAATCCTTGATCATCTTCTGCATGTGCGTGAGCGTCATCGTCTCGGTGATGGGCATCTGCCGTTTTGAGAAGTAGTCGGTCAGCTTGCGGGCGACCTGGCTCTGAGTCTCGGCGTCGTGAGCGACTGTCCTAACCGAAAGCGAGTCAATGGTGCCCCGAGCCGAGACGACCTCGTCGAGGTAGGTCCGATCGGCGTAGGCGAAGGGCTGCAGCAGGTCGCCACGCACCACTCCCACCACCTTGAACGCCTGCTCCACGCCGCGCATTTTCAGCGTGATTGTGCTCCCCACGGTGGCGTCCGGGTCCTGCTTGAGCACCGCCGAGTCCACCACGATGACGTCCCGGTCGCCGGGCTTCAGCCATCGGCCCGAAGAGAGCTCGGGCTTGAGGTAGTCCGAGTCGGCGGGCAGCCCCGTGACCGTGATGGCCGGCGACTCCGTGCGATCGGGCCGCAGCCGAACCGCCGAGCGATACAACCACCCGTCGGTGCCAGTCACACCCGGCACGCGCATCGCCGCGCGTTGGGCCTCGGCGAGGGGAAGCGGCGGGTACACGTCGGCCCAGAAGTCCATGTTGCGGTGCGCTCCCACGCGCTCGACCGTCAGCCCGACCGAGCTGTTGACGCTGGCCACCGACATGAACACCGCGGCCGCAAGCGACAGTGCCGCCAATGTGAGTGTGAGCCGGCCTTTGCGCAGAAACGTGTTACGTAGCGCGAGCGCCACCGGCCGTGGAAGTCCTCGGATGTGTCCGAGCACGCGGTCGATCAGCCCGTCTCCAAACTGACTCGCGTTGGTCCCAGTGTTATAGAGCGCCTTTTGGACCGGCATCCTCATGCCCAGAATCACCGGGACTGCAGCCGCTGCAAGCGGCACTAGCAGGCCCACCGCAAGCTCGAGCGTGAGGATCGACCGCGGCATCGAGTAGTCGGTGACAAGGAAGTTCATCCTCGCCGAGCCGAAGTCGACAAAGCGGTCCGTCGCGAGCTGCCCAAGAGGTAGCGCCACGAGCAACCCGAGAGCGCCGTAGGCCAGCACCATCGCGAAGTACATCTCGGCCAGCTGTAACCTGCGCCCTCCGATCGCCTTCATCACGCCGATCTGCCGCGTCTGCTGCGTGACGAGCGCCCCGATAGTGTTAACGACAAGGAACGCCGAGAGCAGCAATGTGAGCACTCCCACGATCACGAGGAGCATCGTGACCGCCTTGAAGATGTCGGCGAGGTTCTGCACGCCAGGCTTGTGCGCCGTCATGCGCAGCACGCGCACGCCCGACGGCTCGATAACGTCGTCGCGCAGCTTCGCGCCGAACTCAGTGACGGCGTCCACACCGGCGAGCGGCTCAGCGGAAACCACGTCGAGCTGGTTGAAGGAGTCCGGTTCGCCCAGGTCCTGCAGAGTGTCGAAGCTCACGAATCCCACCGAGCGGCCGTTCATCATGGGGATGACGGAGTTCAGATCATGCACCGTCCCTGACACTCGTAGGACGGGGTTCTTCTCCTGAGATGTCTCGAACTCGATGGTGTCGCCTGTCTTGAGCCCGGAGTATGCGATTGATCCGCGTTCGAGCAGCATCTCACCGCGCTTGGGCGCCTCCGCCCCGTCAAGCAGGGTGAGCTTCCCGATCGACATGTCCGAGTAGTTCTTGAGCGCATACAGGTTGATGTTTTGCCAAGGCCCGCCGTTGACTCGGAAGCTCAACTGGGAGGCGCGCCGCCCCTGGGCCGCGGCCACGCCGGGCTGCGCCGCGACGCTGTGGACTAGATGCTCGTCGAAGGGCTGCGTGATGAATGTGACACTCGGCGGACGAGTGAGCGGAAAGCTCGTGTCGAGCGCGCGCATGAGTACCGCGCGCCCTCCCATCATGATCGCGACAGCAAAGATGCCAACCGCAATCGAAAGGACGACGAGCACCGTGCGGACCTTGTGGGCGAGAAGATCGGCGCCGACCTTCTTCCAGCGCGGACGGATGGCGAACCTCCTGTGAAATCGCGGACCTCAGGTCACGTGAAGAGGGTAGCAGGGTACGGGGTTTCCTCCCGGAGACACGACTCGGTTTATCTTCTGGTCAGCTGGCAGAAAGCACCGCCTCGGACAATCGGTGGACGACCAACACGCGACCAGTCGCCGCCGAGGAAGGTGATAGAATAAGTGCATCAGAATGCCATGTGTTCATTTCGGAGGTCTCTCATGCATATCAAGCCGTCGACCGCGATTCGGCAGGACTACACGGGTTTCTCCGAGCTCTGCCACTCCATCGACGAGCCCGTCGTGCTGACCCGCAACGGCGAAGCCGACTTGGTCGTCATGAGCTACGAGGCCTTCGAGCGCTCCGAGGCGCGAATGAAGCTGCAAGCGCTGCTGCTCAGGGCCGATCGGCAACTCGCGGACGGCGATTCTCTCCTCGACTCAGCCGCCGTGTTCGACCGAGTCCGGAATCGGATCGATGACGCCGCGGAGTAGGCGTCTACCCGTCAGGTTTACACCCGCCGCTTCCGGCGACCTCGACGTGGCTTTCGCCTTCGTGAGCCAGCGCAACCGGAGCGCCGCCCTGGAGCTGCTCGCGCGCCTTGAGGGTGCAGCGGAGCGACTCTCCACCCATCCAGAGATGGGCGCAGCACTCGCGGTCGAGGACTTCGAGTTCGCCGCACCCGGCATCAGATTCGTGGCGGTCGAGCCCTATCTGATCTTCTACCGGGCGACGGCTGGCGCGGTCGTCATCCTGAGAATCCTCCACGCCCGACAAGACTCGCGCGGTGCACTGTTTGAATAGGACGCCTGCAACACCGCGTAGAAGCTGTCGTCGACCCCAGCAATACCTCCAGCCAACGATAGGCCAATCAGGAAACGAGAGTCCCTCCGCTGGAGATCTGAGGCGGCCCGGCTACCAGTCGGCAACCCCGCCGAGTCGGTCCTGACGCACCTGCCACTCGCCCAGCAGCTTTGCCTGCAAAGGCCTGAGCGCTGTCAGTAGTTGAGGCAGATCCGTGCACACGACCGCGGCAATCTGGGCAGCGTCGATGCCCTCGTAGTGGTGCACGACACGGTCGCGAAGGCGAGCTGCCTCGTGCCACGCGATTCCCGGATGCGCCGTTCGCACCTCGGCGGGTACGTTCTTGGCCGCCTCACCTAGGACCGTCAGACGCCACAAGATAATATCCGAGCGATTCGCATCTCTCATGATTCGGTCGTCAGGAACGCCCTCGCACACGTCCACAATCCGCTCGGCAGCCTCGACCATATCGTTGATGTACAGCAGAGGCTCACGCCGCCCACACACGGATGACCTCCCTGCTCACATCCGCGCGAATCTCCCAACGAAGCCTATCCAAGGTAGTCACATCGACCTCGCGACCCAAAATACGATTGAGGTACTCCGCCACATCGGACGTGCTCGACGGTGAGTCGCCGAACTCCACTAAACAGTCGACATCTGAATCTTCAGTCTGACGGGCATCGGCAAACGAGCCGAACACCCCCAGCTTGCTCAGACCAAACGTCGAGCGCAGTTCGTCGCCATGGGCGCGTATTCGGGCCACAACCTGCCCGAGCTCGCGTGCCGGCGACACCGCGTCGCCGTCGGAAACCGCGCGACCGTGCGCATGTACCACCCGGACTTGTCCGTCAAGAATCAGCGCATCAAAGCCGAGTGCATGCGCAACCTCTCCGACTCGCTCCAGACTCGCCGAGCGGTACTGCGTCGACTCCCACCGCTGCACCTGTTGCCGGTGCACGCCAAGAGCTTCAGCGAGGCCGGCCTGGGTCAGGTCGCTCGACTTGCGGAACTCCACCAAGGCGGAGCCTATGTCAGCGAGATCGGACATGCCACAAGTGTGCATCACCGGTGTTGTCGATGCAACTCTTATGTTGCTTTTCTGAGACTCGGATCTCTCGTCTCTTGCGCCTACCGCACCACGTACCCGGCGTCCCCCACATCCACCGTCACCGTGTCACCTTCGTGCACCTCGCCGCGAATGATCGCGCTCGCCACGCGGTCGACCACCTCGCGCTGGATCATCCGCTTGAGGGGCCGAGCGCCGAATACGGGGTCGAAGCCGTCGAGCGAAAGCCGCTCCACGGCCGCCGGCGTCAGCTCGAGCGCGATCTTGCGCTCGGCTAGTCGCACGCGCACGGCCTCAAGCTGCAACACCACAATCTGCGCAAGCTCGTCGAGCGTCAGAGCGTGGAACACCACAGTGTCGTCGATACGGTTGAGAAACTCCGGCCTGAAGGTCGCCCGTAGCGCCTCCTGCAGCATCTCGTTCATCTGCTTCTCATCGGCACCGCCCTCGGCGAACTGCTGGATGAATTGCGAGCCGACGTTGCTGGTCATGATGACGATGGCGTTCTTGAAGCTCACCACTCGGCCCTGACCGTCGGTGAGTCGCCCGTCGTCGAGCACCTGCAGCAACACGCCAAACACGTCCGGGTGCGCCTTCTCAATCTCGTCGAGCAGAATGACGCTGTAGGGGCGCCGGCGCACTGCCTCGGTGAGCTGGCCACCCTCGTCGTAGCCCACGTAGCCGGGGGGCGCGCCGATGAGCCGCTGCACACTGAACTTCTCCATGTACTCGGACATGTCGATGCGCACCATCGCCCGCGGGTCGTCGAACAGATAGCTCGCGAGCGTCTTTGCGAGCTCGGTCTTGCCCACGCCCGTCGGTCCAAGGAACAGGAAGCTCCCGATCGGTCGGTCCGGATCCGAGAGCCCCGCGCGCGAGCGCCGAATCGCCCCCGCGACCGCCGCGACCGCCTCGTCCTGTCCGATGACCCGCTCGTGCAGCACCTCCTCGAGCAGCGCCAGCTTGGCCATCTCACCCTGCATCATCCGGCTGACCGGGACCCCGGTCCACGCCGAGACGACCTCGGCCACTTCCTCCTCGGTCACCTCTTCCTTGAGCATCGCGCCGGACTCCTGCTGGGCGCGCAGCTTTGCGTCCGCCTCGGCAAGCTCAGCCTCCAGCTTGGGGATGTGGCCATAGCGAATCTCGGCGGCGCGCGTCAGATCGCCGTCGCGCGTGGCGCGCTCCTCATCGCCGCGCGCCTCATCCAAGTCGGCTTTGAGCTGCTGGACGGTGACGATGACCGCCTTCTCGTTCTCCCACGCGGCCTTGAGTCCGGCGAGTTTCTCGTTGACCTGCGCCATCTCTGAGCGCAGCGCCTCCAGCCGCTCGACCGATGCGGCGTCCTTCTCCTTCATGAGCGCCTGCTCCTCGATCTGGAGCTGGGTGAGCTGGCGCGCCTGCGAGTCGATCTCGACCGGCATCGAATCGATCTCTATGCGCAACCGGCTTGCTGCCTCGTCGATCAGGTCGATCGCCTTGTCGGGCAGGAACCGGTCGGCGATGTAGCGGTTGGAAAGCTCCGCCGCGCTGACGATCGCGCCGTCGGTGATGCGCACGCCGTGGTGGACCTCGTACTTCTCCTTGAGACCGCGCAGGATGGCGATCGTGTCCTCGACCGTCGGCTCACCAACATAGACCGGCTGGAAGCGCCGCTCGAGCGCCGAGTCCTTCTCGATGTGCTTGCGGTATTCGTCGAGAGTGGTCGCGCCGATTGCGTGGAGCTCCCCGCGTGCGAGCGCTGGCTTGAGCATGTTGCCCGCGTCCAAAGCGCCTTCCGCCGCGCCGGCTCCCACGATGGTGTGCAGCTCGTCGATGAACAGGATGATCTGCCCGGCCGACTCCTCGACTTCGCGCAGCACCGCCTTGAGGCGATCCTCAAACTCGCCGCGATACTTCGCCCCCGCCACCATCGAGGCGAGGTCGAGCGTGATGACGTCCTTGTCACGCAACGACGACGGTACGTCGCCCGCGACAATGCGCTGCGCAAGCCCCTCGACGATGGCCGTCTTGCCCGTGCCCGGCTCGCCGATGAGCACCGGGTTGTTCTTGGTGCGCCGCGACAGCACTTGGATTGCTCGGCGAATCTCGTCGACGCGGCCGATAACCGGGTCGAGCTTGCCGTCGCGCGCGGCCTCCGTGAGGTTGCGGCCGTAGCGCTCAAGCGCCTGAAACTGCGCCTCGGGATTCTGATCGGTGACCTTGCTCCCGCGCCGAAGCTCCTCGACTGCCGAGGAGACCCGTGCCGCGCTCGCCCCCGCGCGCTCGAGGATGCGACCCGTTTCGCCCTTATCGGCGGCGAGCGCCGCGAGCAAATGCTCGCTGGAGACGTAGGCGTCCTTCATCTTCTCGGCGGACTTGAAGGCTGCCGAGAGAACGGTGTTGAGCCGAGGGCCGATGCCCGCTTGGACGGCGCCACTCACGCGCGGTGCCGAGGCCAGAGCCTCATCGACGGCCACATCGAGCGCCGCCGGATCGGCCCCGACTTTGCCTAGGATCGGCCGCACGATGCCATCGGCTTGGTCGAGCAGCGCCTTGAGCAGGTGCTCGGGCTCGACGGTGGCGGCATCCATCTCACTCGCGATGCCTGCCGCAGCCTCGAGCGCTTCCTGCGCCTTGATGGTCAGCTTGTCGAGTCTCACGTCTTCACCCCTGCCCGTATCGGCGCACGACAGCCCCGCGCTCAACGTGCACTAGTGCCGCGCGCACTTCTTGTCGCCGAGCGGTCTCACGCGCGACGTGCGCCGACGCATCCGCGCGTTTCGCGTGCAAGAGCGCGTTGGCAAGGTCGACCCGTATGCGTTCGATTTCACGCTGGAGTTCGATGATCTGCGTGACGCCGGCCAGGTTGATTCCCTCTTCCTGAGTCAGCCTCTGGATCTCTCGGAGCCGCTCAACATCTGCCTGCGAGTACAGCCGCGTATTGCCTGCCGAGCGTTGCGGCGCCACCAGGCACTTTCTCTCGTAGATTCGCAGCGTCTGAGGATGCACGCCGGCCAGGTCGGCCGCCACGCTGATCATGTACAGAGGCCTGTCGTAGTCGCCTCGCCTGTCGCTCACTGCTCGTCCTTCCGTTGTCGACATTGCTCGCTAGTGAATGTGCTCCCGCAGGTCATCTACCTGCCCCGCCGAGAACGCCTCAAGAGCCTCCCGCTGCGCGTCATTGAGGTGCTTGGGCACCGTGATGTTCGCCTTGACCTTCAGGTCGCCCGCGCCCGATCCCTTGAGCTTTGGAGCGCCCTCTCCGCGAATGCGAAACACGGCTCCATCCTGGGTGCCGGCCGGAATCTTGATCTTGACCTTCGCACCGGCTGGAGTCGGAACGGTGACCTGAGTACCCAGCGCCACCTCGGCAATCGTGACGGGTAGGTCGAGTACGACGTCTGCGCCGTCGCGAGAGTAAAACGGGTGCGGCTTGATCCGCGTGACCACGTACAGGTCGCCCGCTGGTCCGCCGCTGGCCCCGGAGGCTCCCTTGCCTTTGAATCGCAGCTTGCCGCCGTCGGTTGCGCCCGCAGGCACATTGACTCCCACCGGCACGCGACGCTTGACCGAACCCGCGCCTCGGCATGCCGAGCAGGGCTGCTCGATGACAGTGCCCGTCCCCGAGCACCGCGGGCATGCCCGAGAGAAGCCGAACATGCCCTGGCCTTCGCTCACCGCCCCGGTTCCTCCGCATGCTGGGCAGCTCGTCGGCGAAGTACCCGGCTTGGCTCCCGATCCCTTGCACACCGAGCAGGTCTCGTCACGATCGACCTCGATCTGCGTCGATGTGCCCTCAAACGCCTGCTGGAAAGTCAGATCTAGGTCCAGCTGCAGGTCACTTCCCCGGTGAGGCTGTGGCTGCGAACGCCGAGAACCGCGGCCTCCTCGGAATACGTTGCCAAAGATGTCGCCGAGGTCGCTCATGTCGACCCGCTGGGAATAGCCTCCGCCGCCTGGGCCGCCGTAGCCCGGAGCGCCTGGAGGCATCTTGCCACCGAAATACTGGCCGTACTGGTCGTACTCCGATCGCTTCTCCGGGTCGGAGAGCACCTCGTAGGCGGAGTTAAGCTCCTTGAACTTCTCCTCGTCGCCGCCCGCGTCGGGATGATGTTTGCGCGCGAGCTTGCGAAACGCCTTCTTGATCTCGGCGGCGGACGCATCCTTCTTCACGCCGAGAGTGTCGTAGTAATTGGCGGTGGGTGACATGTGAGCGGCCGCCTATTCCCTCGTCGGGCCCCCAGTGGAGACCACGACCATCGCCGGCCGCAGCACACGGCCATGCATCTCGTAGCCCTTCTGAAACACGTCGACAACCGTGTGATCCGGAACCTCGACGTCCTCGCTCATCTGAACCGCCTGGTGCTTCTCGGCATCGAACGGCTCGCCGAGAGGATCGATCGCTGACGCTCCCTCTCGGCCGATGACCTCGAGCAGTTTGCGCTGGACCGCCGTCAGCCCGTCGGCGACATCGCTCGCGTCACCGACCGCATGGTCGATCGCGCGGTCCAAGTCGTCGAGGACCGGCAGCAAGTTGACGACCACGCGCTCACCAGCACGCAACAGCGCATCGGCATGCCGTGTCTCCAGACGCCTCTTGGTGTTCTCGAATTCCGCCTGAGCGCGCAAGCTCTTGTCTCGCCACTCGGTCGCTTCGGCCTTCGCTGTTTCCAGTTCGTCCGCGACCACATCGCCCCGCAGCTCGTACTCAGCTCCAAGATCGGAGATGAGTTCGTCGTCTACCACTTGGTCGACCGAGGAAGCGGGGCTCGAAGGCTCCGCCGGATTGCTATGTCTTGCAGGAGGCGGAGCCTTCGAGCCCCGCCCCCCGGCAACATCACTGCTCTGACCCATCAGGACTCGTCTCCATCGACAACTTCGTAGTCGGCGTCGACAACATCCTCGCCAGTGTCGGCGGTAGGCTCGCCAGCCGCAGCCTCCGCGTCGACTTCCTGAGCTGCCGAGTAGACGATCTCGGCGAGCTTGTAGCTGGCGGCCTGG
>JBAXEO010000033.1:0-15918 GCA_037140395.1 Coriobacteriia bacterium | reverse complement strand
GGACAAAGCAGATCATCATCATCACAGGAGCCACAATTGGCTCGGCCTCAGGCAAGCTCGCCGTCTACAACAAGGAGGGCGATCATTGGGTCAGCGCAATGGATGAGGTGACCGCGAACTTCGGCAAGAACGGGCTCATAGATGGCAGGAAGCGTCAGACCGGCAACCTAGAGACCCCCACTGGCATCTGGACCATCGGCGAGTTCGTCTTTGGACTACATCCGGCAGCGCCTTCGGGAACGAAGATGCCCTACAAGCCGATCAAGAGCAACTCGTACTGGAGTGGCGAGCGCAACTCGACCTACAACTCATGGGTCGATCATCAGGTGAGCGGCGAGCACCTGATGGATGCCGATCCGCAGTATGAGTACGCGTTCAACACCGGCTACAACAGCCTGCCCAACGAGCGGGTCATGGGCCGCGGGACTGCGATCTTCATCCACTGCTTCGAGCCACCCGGCAATGCGCTCGGCAAGTACACGCATGGCTGCATTGCGATCGACAGGGACAACATGGTGCGGCTGTTCAAGATCCTCGACCCGGCGAAGAACCCAACTTGTGCCATCGGTACGCTAAAGGAAGGCGCGGCGGCGTCTATCTGGGCCTACTAGGAACGCACCTTCTCGGCTGACGGAGACACTCGTGTCCGACAAAGACGATCGGCTCGACCAAGAACGCATGCAGCGACCGGCCTACGGCGGCCCGCCGCCTCGACGCGCATCCGACCTAGGTAGGACCGCCCGCAACCGGCGACCGATGCCGCGACGCAACGCCACGGCAATCGTTGGCGTTTGCGCGATGCTGCTCGTGGTCCTGGCAGTATTCATTTGGCTGGCCGCTGGCATGCTAGGCATTGGAGATTCGGCTTCAACCGCGACGATTCCCGTCGGCCAAGTCACGACCCCGACCGTGAACCCCGGGCCAACTCCCAAACCGGCAGCGGAGGTCTCGTTCACTCCGAACGTGCCAGAGCCTCCGAAAGCACAGAAGAACAAGATCGGCACGAGCGTGGATGGCGTCGCCATCGACGCCTACCGATTCGGAACAGGATCGCGTCGGTACCTCGTGATAGGTGGCGTGCACGGCGACGAGTACGGCTCTGCCGTCGCAGAGGCGTTCATCAAGCGACTGCAGGCCGACCCATCACTGATTCCGGGCGATACCGAGATCGACGTGATTCCTCTGGCAAACCCTGACGGCGCGGACGCGGACACCCGGGGCAATGCCAACAACGTGGACTTGAATCGCAACTTCCCATCGAAGAACTGGGTATCGAAGCTCCCGGCCGGTGACACGGCGGCGAAATCCGCAGGGCTCAGCGGAGGAGCAAGCGGGGGCTCGGAACCCGAAACCACGGCAATGATTGACTACCTCAAGCGCGGGTTCGCCAACGTGGTCAGCTTGCATTCGTCTGGAGGCATCGTCGACTACGACGGCCCCGGGGGTCTAGTGGTCGCCAAACGCATCTCCAAGGCGACGGGCCTGCCGGTTCAACACCTCGACTACCAGCCCTCAGTCCACGGCTCGATGGGGCTCTACATCCCCGAGACGTATGACATCCCGATCATCACACTCGAGCTGAACTCTTCCAGGCTCTCCGACAAGACAATGGACGGCATCATGGCGGCTTTCGAGTAGGTCTCCTTGGCCTATCGGAGCGCGCTTGCCATGTTTACGCTAACGGAACTCCTCGCCGGTGATGATCCAAGTCGACCCATCTCGGCGCCAGGTGAGCGTCTTCGTGCCCCTGTCTTTGAATGAATCTGCCGAGAATGCCTGCGTAAACGCCGTTGATGCGGTGTCGCCGCTGACCCTGATCTCGACCTTCGAGATGGCAACGCGCTGGAACGAGTACTTTGCGAAGAGCTCACGCTTGTACGACTCCCACTGAGAGCGATTCATCTTCTTGTACTTCGAATAGAACTCGGGGGCATAGAACGACATGTAGCCGGCGAAGTCCATTGCCTCCCAGTTGGAACGCCAGTCCTGGAGGCGCGCGTCCACCTCGGCCACTGGATCGCCGGTCGATGCCGAACCGCCACTTGAAGTTCCCGCACCCGAGCTCGAACTCGGCGCCGCAACATTCACTTGGATTGCTACGCTCGAGATCTCGGCGCCACTCGGCAGCTTGAGTTTCGCCGAGACGTTGAGCGCACCATCTGCCGGCGCGGTGTACGTCAGTGTGTAGGGTGCTGATGAAGCGGCGCCGACATCGACGCCGTTGACCATGAACACCACCGTGGCGGTCGAGATCCCTGTCGCAGTCGCGGCGAGCATGACCGGCGAACCCGCGGGAACACTTGTACCAGCTGCCGGCTCAGTGATAGCGAGCGTGGGAGCACCCGCCACCGACGCCGAGCCACCTCCCGATTGCGGGCTCCCGCCCGAGAAGACCAGAAGCGCAACCAGGAGGGCTGCCGCAATGCCCCCCACGATGGCGTACGGCATCCACGTGGACTGCGAGGAGTCGGTCGCGGTTGCTGCTGCCGCAGTACTTCCCCAGACCGGCGAAGTGAGCGCGGCCGGTGCCATCGTGCCCGTGCTCTGTCCGGTCATGATCGGCCCACCAGCCATGGCCGACCGGAATGCCCGGGCATCACAGAAACGGTCGGCCGGATCCTTGGCGAGGGCGGTGTCGATGATCGGGGCGATGGCAATGGGCAGCTCCGCCAGTGCACCTGCGGGAAGTCCAGGAGGCTCCTCGTGCACGATGCGATACATCACCGTGGTCGGGGCCATGCCCTCCGTAGCGCCGAAGGGGTTCCTCCCCGAGAGCATCTCGTAGGCGATGACACCGATGGCGAAGATATCCGCACGCCCGTCGATGGGGTCGCCCGTGACCTGTTCGGGGGCCATGTAGCCAGGGGTACCCATGATGGTGCCGGCTTGAGTTAACGTCGCGCTCGAACCCACGTGCGCGATGCCGAAGTCGGCGAGCTTGACGCGGCCGTCAGGCGTCACGAACACATTGTCGGGCTTGATATCGCGGTGTACGACGCCGCGATCGTGTGCGTAGGCCACCGCATCGAGGAGCTGGTCGAGAATCGAGACCGCTGCTGCCGTGGGAACTGGGCCACGGTCGAGGATAGTGGCAAGCGTATCCCCCTCGATGAGTTCCATGACGATAGCGGCCCGACCATCGAAGACACCGGCGTTGTGGATTGTGACGATGCCGGGATGGTTGAGACCGGCGGCGGCCTTACCCTCGCGCACAAAGCGGGCGGCGAAGTCGTCAACTGCCCCCGAATCCATTCCTGCGGGAATCAGCGGCTCCTTGACGGCGACTTGCCGCTCAAGAGCAGGGTCCCACGCCAGCCAGACCACAGCCATGGCGCCTCGCCCGAGCTCTCCGCGGAGTTGGTATGGGCCTATGCGGTCACTCATCTTCGTATGCTCCGATCAGATTGTGACTCCCGGTAGTGCTCACTGATGTGGGGCCTTGCACCCTCACGAGTCTCCCCGACCGCGCTTGCCTGCGGTGCGAGCAGTCCACTGATAGCTCACCCTAAAGCGGGCAGAGGCAGTCGCGTCATTGCGACTCCTCGCCAAGGATACGGGCCAGTGCCTGCTTTGGATCTTGCGGAGTCTGCGAAAGTGCTTCCTGAGGGAAGACGATCCGGCCAGTAACAGCCTGATTTGGCGCCAATGAGGGTGCAACCAGACTGACAGTCCCGTTCTGGTCAATCGACACCCGCCCCTGCTTCGGACCCTCGCCCCACGCACGCACATTCGCACCCGAGGCCCCGCCAGGGAGTCTGACGTCAATCCGGGTGTCGTTTGCCCCCGCCCCCCATTGGTCTCCGATGAAATCCCATTGAACCTCTGCCGTGTCCGCCCAGCGTGTCGCCGCACCGCTAACGACATACACTATCTCGAACTCCCTGGTCTCGTTGTTTGACCGATGGAATACCGAGACCTCAACCTTCCCGTCAAGGTCCGTGACCGCGTATGTGCCCGCAGGTCTTTCAGCGGCCGATGAGTCTGCCCGCCGAGCGAGCACGTTGTCGACCGAGGCTGAGATGACCTCGATCCCATCGCTTCCTGTGGTATCTAGGAGCCAGTACACCCGGGTGAAATCGCCAACGAACTTGAATGCACGCCGCTCTGTTATGCGCATCGACCCGTCGGGGCGCACCTCGGCGACGATGTCGATTCTCGGAAAGGTGAACGACTTCCCATCCGAGGTCGCCGCTACAGGCGCTTGAGAGGCCTTCTCCGTGAACTCACTTGGGGACGGCAGCGGGGCTGCCACGGCCGGCTGCTTCTTCGGATCTTGCGCAGGGGGACGCGCAGGCGCAGCGGCGGCGGTGACAGTCGCAGTCACAGCGGCTGTCGCCGCGACGCTTCCCGTCCCTGAACCTCCACTCCCGCCCGGACCAGATGCGCCGAAAACCCAGAAGCCGGCGAGCGCGATCACCATCAACACGACCGCACCGACCACAAGGTAGCTCGTAGTCGGGGTGTGTTCGCCAGATTCGCCTGCCCTCGCGGCCTTCGGCATCGCCAGCGCCACATCCCCGCACAGCGCGGCCTTCATATCCTCGGCGGTTGTGAAGCGGCGTGCCGGATTCTTCGCTGTGGCGACCGCGATTGTCGCAGCCACCCCCTCCGAGGTGTCGGGAAGTGTCTGCCTCACGTCTGGTAAGTCCTCGTTCAGAACCCGGTACATCACTGTCGTCGGATGCGCACCGTCGGCGATGAAGGGGTTTGAGCCTGTCAGCATCTCGTAAGCAAGCACACCGGTAGAGAAGATGTCCGCGCGCCCGTCGACCGCCGAGCCGGTCACCTGCTCCGGCGCCATGTAGCCCGGCGTACCCATGACCGTGCCCGCTTGTGTGAGGGCAGTACCAGAGCCCACGTGCGCGATGCCGAAGTCGGTTAGCTTGACTCGGCCATCAGGAGTGACAAAGACGTTCTCGGGCTTGATGTCGCGGTGCACCACACCCTTGGAGTGGGCGTATCCTACGGCGTCGAGCAGCTGCTCCAAGATCCCCAGCGCCGCGTGGACTGGAAGGCGCCCTCTTGCCAGCAGGTCTGCCAGGGTGTCGCCCTCGATGAGTTCCATCGCAATCACGGGACGTCCGTCGTAGACGTCTGCCGCATACAACGTCACGATGTTGGGGTGGCTCAGGCTGGCCACGGCCCGGGCCTCACGAACGAAGCGATCGGAGAGCTCCGTCGCTGTCGCCAGCGAGGTTCCGTGGGGGATGTGGGCCTCCTTGAGCGCGACCTCGCGACGCAGCGACGTGTCCCAGGCGCGCCAGACCACGGCCATCGCACCTCGGCCGAGCTCGCCGCGGAGTTCGTAGGGGCCTATGCGGTCGGCGACGCCGACCATCATGCCCCGCTCACCACGACCATTTTGGACTCCCCGATCCGCCAGATTCCTGCTTCCTTGACGAAGGACGCATCCAGATCGAAGAACGCCTCCGTGCCGAACTGGCCCTCGTATGCGGTGTGGGCGGTCGAGGTCGACTGCTCCATGAAGACAATTTTCTTTGGATCGATGGTCAACGGCTTCTTCTCTTGGTCCTCGAACCGCCTGACAAAGGGCGTGACCTCGGAGCGCATGTCTTCATCAAAGACAAGATCGTTCACTGCCTTGGCGCGCTGAGAGTAGTCGGCGAAACTCACACGCCCCCGGTAGTCAGACGAATGCATTTCATACCCCGCCTTAAGGTCATCGACTGCGCATGCGGCAAGATATCGATTACCGAGTCTGACGATCTCGCGTCGATTCTCTTCGAGCGCCACAGACACCTGTTCAACCGTCGGAACTGCGACCTCAATAGTGGCCATCACGGTTCGCTCGGTACCCTTCGCCGGCCGGTTCCCATTCGGCAAGCCGCCGCTGAACGCAAACGCCAGCCCAGCCAGCACCATGGCCCCGCAGCCGAGCAACACCCACAGGGTCTGGGTCAGCCCTATTCTGCGCATAGGTTTTCGGGCTTCCGCATCCTTGTTCCATTCTCCCCACACTTGCCATGCCTAGTGGGCATGTCGGACCCGCAGCATGATCTTGATGTCGACATCGTAGTGACCGGCTAGGTTACTCTTCAGGTCCTGAAAGAACTCGCTGCATCACGATGATGGAAGGACACCCCCGAGCACCTTGGCCGAGTGCGCCGCCAAGCTCGTGGGAGACGATGCCATCGGCCATGGAACCCTTTTGACGATCTACATCAGAAGAGAATCCGAGAGCCTTCCGGCCGCGCTAGGGCGTGGTGCCTCTTTCAAGCGCTGCGAGTGTGTCAATCGCCTGGTTATAGACGGTCATGTTGTCGGTGCTGACTTTGTTCCAGCGGTCAACGGGATTGGTCATCTTCGCCACCTTGGCGTCCTGCTTGTCGCCAGCTTTGGCCGCCTTGTCAATGGCGTCCATATCAGTACCCTTCATAGCCTTCACAAACTTCACAGTGAGATCGGCAGCCTTGATGTCCTCCTGGCAGTAGGCAATGTCGCTGCCGAAGCCCGCGCCAGGATACTGGGCCGCAAGCGTCTGGAACTCGGCCTCCGCTCGCGACAGCTTGCCTTGGGCGTCCTTGGCAGAGGCAATGGCGCGCGTTGGCTCATCAACAGAGAGCTCCACCGCGTTCCCCGCCGACTCATCGCCTGCATTCGCCAGATCCACGGCGTCGGATCCAACTGCAACGATGCGAGATAGCGCCAGAGACTCCTCGCACTTGTTGATTGCGGCACCGAGCGCAGTCAGTCTCTTGATTGCATCCACTGATTCCGAGGAACTGGGGTTCCGCGCGTAGAAGGCCTCAGCGGATTGCGCTTCCTTCCTGGTCGCAGTCAACGACGTCTGCACGCTGTCAATCACGCGAACCATCGCCCAGCCAGTAACGCACCCTTTTCTCCGATCGGCTTCGTCCTGACCATCACGTCCGACAGACCCAGCGCAGCCGCGGAAACCGCGGCGGTGGTTGCCAGGCTCGGCTTGGATTCAACTAGAGCTCCGCCGCTAATCGCCGGGCCACAACCGGAGAGACCGATGCCCACGAGCAGAAGGACACACAAAGCGCTTAGCATCGCCCATCCACCGAGACCCATTGAGTTCCGGGGCCAGCCCCCGGTCTCGAGCGGCAGTTCATTGGTGCCCACAGAACCAATCATGATCGAACCCCCTTTGTTGTCTGTCCGACAGAATCCAGTGCACCTACTTCGGCGCCATGCCAAACCACTTCTTGTAGATTGCGGCGTATCCACCAGATGCCCTGACCCTGCCCAGAGCCTCGTTCACGGCCGCAGCCAGCTCGGGATTGGATTTTCCGATGGCGATGCCGTATTGCTCGCCGGTCCTAATCTCGGCGACAATTTCGTCACCCGTATAGGAGGTATTGATCAGGTATGCCGAAACCGGCAGGTCGTTGATGACGGCGTCGACCTTGCCAGCGTTGAGCGCCGTGAAGGCCGCACGTGTGTCGTCGAACGGAACGATCTTCTTCGCTCCCTTGAGGTTCGTTTTGGCCCAGGCCTCGCCCGTGGTCCCCGACTGGATGCCGACGCGTTTGCCGCGGAATGTGTCGTTGATTGCAGAGAGATAGTCGCCATCGATCGTTGGGAAGGCCCCTTTGACAACCACAATCGACTGGTTCGAGTCGATATAGGACTCAGAGAATGTGAGCTCCTGGTTGCGCTCAGGCGTGATCGTCATCCCCGACATGACAACATCGAACTTGCCGCCGGCCTTGAGCTGTGGAATGAGCGTGTCAAACGTCTGGCTCGTGAAGTTGGCCTTCAAGCCCATTTCCTTGGCAATCGCGTTTGCTAGGTCAACGTCGAAGCCCTCGGCGGCGGCCCCGTTCATCGACTCGAACGGCGGGAAGGCGGTGTCCGAACCGACGGTCAGCACGCCGGGCGTCACGAGCGCGTACTTCGAGGATTGCGCAGCAGGCGTCGTCTGAGCAGCGGTCACGCTGCCCGCTACCGGCGCCGCGGGCGGGCCGGCCGAGCCGGACGAGCCAGGCGGACTAATCGAAGCGCCGAAAGCAAATATCAACCACCCCACAATCCCTACAGCCGCAAGAATGCCGAGTAGCTTGAGAACGACCCGCGAGCTCGGCGCAGCATCTTCATCACGAGATTGATTGGTCAAATCGGTGGTCCCTTTTGGAGCGACGAAGGGATTCCAGCTCGGCGGGCGGCGCACCCCCAGTGACGCCGATTCTGCCTGCAGATCATCGCGCATCATCTCGGCAGTTGGATATCGTTTCTCGGGATCCTTCTCGAGCGCAACTGCCACCACCTGCCCAAGCCACCCCGCGAGCTGCGGTACGACCCCCTCTATCGGCGGCGGGTCTTCATGGACGATGCGGTACATGACCGATGTGGATTCGATGCCCTCGCTCGCTCCAAACGGGTTGGTACCGCTCAGCATCTCGTACATGATTGCGCCTACCGAGAAAACATCCGCGCGTGCATCGACGGGCAGTCCGCGCACCTGCTCGGGCGACATATCCGGGTGTGCCCATCACGGTGCCCGCTTGCGTGAAGCGGGTCTTATCGGCCATTCGGGCTATGCCGAAATCGGCGAGTTTGACCCGCCCCTCGGACGTGACGAAGACGTTGTCGGGCTTAACGTCGCGATGCACGATGCCGCGGGAATGCGCGTAGCCAAGAGCATCGAGCAGCTGACTTGCTACCGAGACCGCCACCGACGAGCTGAGTTGCCCTTTTGATTTCATCAGATCTGCCAGCGTCAGGCCGTCAATCAGTTCCATGACCAACGCCGGCCGGCCGTCGTACACCCCTGCGTCAAACACCGTAATGATGCCGGAGTGCTGCATAGCCGCAATCGCCTTGCCCTCGCGCACGAAGCGGTCGGCAAGTTCGACTGCGACGGCGGGATCAGTACCGTGCGGCAGGATGGGTTCCTTGATCGCGACCTCTCGCTCGAGATTGTAATCCCAGGCTCGCCAGACCACGGCCATCGCACCTCGGCCGAGTTCCCCTCTCAGCTCGTATGGACCCAGATAGTCAGTCATCCTCGTCCCCTGATCGTGTCAACCTGAATCCGAGAAGAGCTCATCTACCTTGACTCCAAGACGATGACCTCTGTACTGCCGACCACGATGATCGAACCCACGCCCGCGGGCATCGCCGATCCGACGAGCACACCATTGACGAACACGCCGTTGCTGCTGCCCAAGTCGACGACATAGAGCTCGTTCCCTCGGCGTTCGATACGAGCGTGCCGACGGCTCACGAGATCGTCGGCGACAATGAGTTCGGCCTCCGACGAACGACCCATGGTGCAGGGAAGTGACACATACGTGACGCGGTCTTCCCTCGGGCCGCGCAACTGAAGCGCGGCGTCGTAGCTGGGGCTCTGGAGTCCCGCAGACATGGCGATCGCCTCGGGTGGCAGCTCATGCGCCGTTTCGTGACTCCGCTTCGACGTGTACCAGTAGAATCCGGCGATTCCGAGACCCCCAAGAACGAGTATGCCGATACCCATACCAGGACCCGACATGACTGCAACGAGTATGAGCACCGCGGCTGCGGCGGCAGCAGCAGCTCCGACCACCCATCCCGCCGAGCCCTTCTCGGGGACGCGATCCTTGATGACGTCAACGGTGGTGGTCGTGAAAGAGACACTCGTATCGCGAATCGGGCCGGCATTCTCAATGAGATCGGCAAGCGATCCGGTACCCCCAAGTCCCCTGCTCAGCGCTGCGGTCTGCAGATCGATGCGCATCGCGGCCGCCGAGGGGTAGCGCAGCGCAGCATCACGCTCAAGAGCCCGAAGCACAACCACTTCGACCGCCGAAGGCACGCTGTCCACCGAGGAAAACGCGACGGGGCCGCCGTGCAACGTACGGGACATGATTGTCTGCGAGTCGAGACCATCGGTGGCTCCGAAGGGATTTCGTCCGGCGAACATCTCGTACGCGATAGCGCCGATGCCAAAAACGTCAGCGCGCGCGTCGACCGGCTCGGCGCGGATCTGCTCGGGTGCCATGTAGCCCGGTGTCCCCGCGATGATCTGCTCGGCGCCGGTGTCGAGTCGGCTGACGTGGGCCACGCCAAAGTCGGTGAGCTTGAGCCGCCCGTCGTCGGTCACGAGGATGTTGTCCGGTTTAACGTCGCGATGCACGACGCCCATCCCGTGCGCATAGTCGAGTGCGTCGAGGAGTTGATCGAGGATCGATATCGTCGCATCGAAGGGGAGTGCTCCGCGGTCAATCAGCGCCGAGAGTGAGTGCCCCCGCAAGAGCTCCATGACGATGGCAGGTCGCCCGTCAAACACGTCGGCGGCGTAAATCGTGACGATACCGGGATGGCTCAGGTGAGCCGACGTCTTGCCTTCGCGGACAAACCGCTCGCCGAGTTCGCTTGCCATGGACTCCGACATCGTCGGCGAACGCACCGGCTCCTTGATGGCGACCTCGCGCTCAAGCTTGGGGTCCCATGCCCGCCACACAACGGCCATGGCACCCGTGCCGAGACGCCCGCGAATCTCGTAGGGGCCGAGGAAGGCGGTCACGTCAGGTCACCAGGGTGGTGCTTGGCCTGAAGGATCATGGCCGGAAAGAGGACACGAGGGCGTAGCCGAACTCAATCTGCGGCGGCGGCCACTCGCTCTCAGAGAGAGGCTCGTTGGAGTCGGTTGCATGGACCTGCTCCGGCTTGATGTCTTCGAGGCGGAACTCGTAGTACTTGCCCTTCGGTGCCCCATCGCCCTTCTCATCCACTCTGCGCATCGCGGTCACTGTCGCGCCGGGCTGAAACACTGCCAAAACATGATTCGCTGGCTCCTCCCGCAGCTTGAGTCCACCGTCTGGTACATCTTTGGGGACTACAAGACCCGGGAACTCAGCCTGCGGCGGATCTGTCTTCTTGTCGACACCCGGACCCTGCGCAGCCGCATCCGGGGCGGACGGCTTGGGCCTCGTCCCCAGTGACGATGAGACTGACCCCGTCGATGGCCCGCTGGCACCGCCTCCCGGCTTCGGGGACAACGCCATGAAGCCGATGAGCAGCACAGCCGCCACCCCCAGCCCCGCCGCAATCCACAGCGACGACGACTGTGCTCTCCGATGCCGCGACGCCGCGCGAACCGCCGGTGACACCCGCCGGCGCGACGGCTGTCCCAGCGGCGAGCTTCTCTGGAAGAGCGCCCAGTCATCGCACCAGATCACCGCAGTCGTGTTGTCATCCGACTCAGCTTTGATAGCCTCATCGGCGAGACTCGCGGCTGCCGCCTGAGCATCAGGAGCCGCAGCGGCGATCTCGGCGATATCTATCCCACTGAGCACCGTCGACAGGCCGTCGCTGCACAGCACAAGAACGTCGCCAAAGTCGAAGTCCACAATGTCGACCTCGGCGTCGGATCCCTCGAACCCGAGGGCCTTCTCGATGACATTGCGCTGAGGATGGGTTTGCGCCTGCTCCTCCGTCAGCACTCCCTCGGAAATCATCCTGCCTACCGCAGAGTGATCTACCGTGAGCTGCCGGCCCTCGCCCCGGTGAAGCAGGTAGGCCCGGCTGTCACCCACGTGGCCTATCCAGGCGCGGTTCTCTGACACGAAGGCGCCAATGAAGGTAGCGCCCATGCTCGAGCCACCTGCCGCGGCGGCAGCGTTGACGACCGCCTGGTGCGCCTCGGCGACAATCTCAGTGAGTGCTATGGCAGGCTCGATGGCGAGCGGCTTCTGGGTGGCCAGGCTCACCAGATCGTCAACGTACGCCTCGGCGGACTCTCGGGCCAACCGACTGGCTACGTCACCGCTCTCGTGACCACCCATGCCGTCGCTGACCATGATGAACGCCTTAAGCCCGCCGAGTTGCGACTCGTAGGCGCTCAGGTCTTTCAGCAGGTAGGTGTCCTCGTTGTAGGGCCGCGGCCCGGGGACCGAAACGCCACCGAGCTCCATCAGCCACCGTCCTCGTGATTGGGTGCCCCCTGCGCAGGATCGTCCGGCTCGGCTGCTCCGAACGGGGTGATCCTCTCATCTGCGGGCACAGTCCGAGGCGTGCTCTTCCCACGGCTGCTCAGGTAGATCGTCACCGCGATGCCAGCCACGACCGCCACACCGAGGGCCATGAGGAGCAACGTGGCGGTGTCATCTTGAAGCGCAGAACTGCCGCGCACTCGGAAAGCATCAACCTGTGTGACCGCAAAGACGTGGCCCCGATTCGACCCTTTCGCATCGACCATATGCAGTGCATAGAGACCGGCCTTGGGCGCCACGGCCGTGATCGAGACAACTCCATCGGGCGACGTCGCGACCTTGGCCTCGGCCTCCGAAACTGGCTTCCCGTCACGCAGTAGCTGCCACGCCGAGCCGGCGCCGTCGGTTAGCACACCGATCTCGAGCAGTCTGGCGCCGTCGGCGACCTGCCCGATCGGCACCGGCGAAGCAGCCGGCATCGCGATGTCGGCATCAACCGTCATCGTACCGAGACTCGAGTATCTGGCCCGGAGGAAGTCACGCCTGAGCTCGAAGCGGTCGCGCGCCTGATGGAACGAGCCTCCGGTCGCCGCCGCCACCTTCTTCAGAAATCCAACATCGGATGAGTCGACACTGCCCAGTGCGATCGTCTCGATGCGCACGCCACTCGCCTTAGCTTTCGCGACCGGTCCGCTGAGGATGTCTTCTTGGTCGAGGCCAGCGGTGTTAACGCCGTCGGAGAGCAGCACGACCACCTTCTCGGCGGGTGCGGGTGCTGCGGCCAGTGACTGAACCGCTACAGAAAGCGCCTTGCCGACGTTGGTGTTGCCCTTAGGCTCAAGCTTCTTCAGTGCGTTGCCAATCGCCGCTGCATTCGCGCTGGGCGCCACCACGAGTGCTGCGCCCTCATTGAAGGTGACGAGGCCTATGTCCTCCGGTACCGCGCCCGGAATCGTCTGTCGCGATGCGAGCGAATGCGCGAAGTCACCGGCGGCGCTCGTCGCCGCATCGAGCTTGGATCCCTTCCCGAACCCTTCAGCCATGCTTCCCGAAACGTCGAGCACCAGACGAGTACTGATGTGCGTTATGGGAATCGCACCTGAGAACCATGCCGTATAGAAGCGCTTGACCGCGCTTCGGACGTCCGGCGATGTCGAGTAGCCTCGCACCAGAGCAAGCTTGGCGACGGCGTTGTCATCGACGCGGTTGAGAGTAGCTCCGCCCTTCTTGGTCTTGGGCAGCCAGGACTTGTACAGCGGGAACGACTCGCTCGCGCTGTTCTTCACAGGAACATAGTCGACCGCACCAAACGCCACCTCCGCAGGCAGCACGCTATCGGCACGCACAGCAACACCGTCGGTCTCATACTCGGCGAGACTGACCGGCACTCCTTGGACCACGAGCGTCTTGACCACAGCCGGGAAGCGTCCGCTGTTGAGCGAGGCCAGCAAAGGGCTGCTCGGCAGGAGGTCGACGGCTGTGAGTCCCACGCCAGCAGCATAGGGAGCCCAGAAGTTCAAGTCCGGGTAGAGCGGCTGGAGCGTGAGTCCTGCGTTCGGCGTCCCCAGCATCACCAGGCCCACGACATCCGCACGGGCCGACTGCTTTGGGGCGCCAAGGTCCTCGAGATAGAGCCGGGCCGCGATGCCTGAAGCCCCTTGCGCGACCAGCATCGCCTTGCGCTCGGGGTGGCGTTCTGCGAGGCGGTCGAGAGCCCACGCTATCGCGCTCGGTCCACACGGCGCTGCGGCCAAGGACCCACTCGCGTCGGAAGCCGTCAGAAGATATGTGTCCGGACCGCCCGAGGAGCCCCACCACGTTGGTGTCGAACTCGTCAGCAGTCGCACCGGGCCGTTGGCGGCGACCTCCTGCGTCTTGCCAAGCCAGTGCGTGACGTAGAAGCGCCCGTCGCCAAGCCCGCCGTCAAGGAGGAGAACCGGCAGTTTGTCGGGTGCGATGGGAGGACCCGGCGGTTCTGCCCAAGCGGCGACAGCACTCGTGGTGATGATGACCAAAGCCAGCATCACCACGAGTGCAACGTACGCGTGTCCGTGTGCCGGGCGCCGAACGATCGTCGGCGGACGCATGCTACGCCCCGGCCGGCTTGAACATGAGCGTGGTATCACCAACACGGACAAGATCGCCGTCGGACAACGGCGTCTGGCCCGATATCTGGCGGTCATTCACAAAAGTCCCGTTGCCGCTGCCGAGATCCACGATCGAGTACACGCCGTCAGCGAAGCGCACCTTCGCGTGCTCGCGACTGACTTTCGCGTCTTCGATTGCGGCAACGTTGGCCGTGTCCCGGCCGATCTTCGCGTCCGAAGCGGGAAGCTTGAAGACCCGACCAGCCGAGGTGCCCGAAACAACGCGCAGCTCAGCGCCGGATCCAGGACGCTCCAGAATGGTAGCCGCCCCTGCTCCGGGACGCTCAATCACCGTTGCTGCCGCTCGGCGAGTCTCTGGAATCGCAGTCGGCGCGGACATTCCGCCGGGCATGGCAGTAGGTACGCCCGTGGAAACCGGGCGGCTCTTGACCGACTGAATCTCCTGGCGCAACTCGCCAAACTGGTTGTTGAGCGCGCTCACGAACTCTGTCGATGGGCGCTGGCGACTCACTGTGGCCGCATAGATGATGGCGGCAAGAATCGAGACGGCCATGCCGAGCATCGCAAGCAGCGCAATCTTGGGACCGTAGCCGGCCATCAACCATTTGACGTTCCAGCCGATCGGTCCTTCGTAGAATGGCGACCCCGGCTCACCCAACAGGCGCACGCGCAACGTAACACCGTTGGCATTGCCGGTGTAGCGAAAGATGAACGCCGGCAGAATAAAGAAGACGCCCACCAGCGACATAATCCGCGGAAGGAGCGCCTTGTCGGCTTTGCGCTTGTTCGAGGAGTCGATGAATATCCATGCCGATGCCGATGCCGCGACAATCAGAAAAAGGAACATCCCAAACTCGTACACCCAGCCGTACTGCATAACTTGCGTGACGAGAATATCCAACCCCGCCTTGTCGATTGCAAACTCCCAAAACGTCATGTGGTCCTCCCCTTGTGGCCCGATTCGGGTCTGTGCTCACCTACCGGACAGGCTGCCCGGAAAATCCCTTAGTTGTGGCTGCCGCTGAGCTACTACTTCACGGCTGGCGCTGTAGACGTCGCCACCGCCGATGCGGTGCTGTCGATACTCGACGGAGCACCGCCCCCGCCTCCACCGCCGCTCGTGGCCAAGAACAGCATCAGGATGGCCGCGAGCGCCACTGCGGCCATCACTGACCAGACAATCACGCTGTTTCGCGAGCGTGGCTCGGGCTCCGCATTCAGCCTCGTGCCGCACTGCCAGCACTTCTCGGCACCGCGCATATTTTCGGCCCCGCATTGCGGGCAATTCATCGGCTTCCCCCTCGGTTCTGTGGCTCAGCCAAGCCATCGAAAAATCGTGTTTCCCACCCGAAACACATCTCCGCGCAACAGTGTGACCGAAGAGACCCTGTTCACGCCAGCATAGACTCCATTTCGGCTCGACAGGTCTCGAACCAATACGCTGCCGTCGGGAGTACGCGAAAGTTCAGCATGTTGCCGGCTTACCTCTGGATCACCCACAAAGAGCGGTCCGTTCTCCGTCCTCCCGACAACGGCGGGAAGCTCAAAAGACACTTCGCAATCGACCGTTGGACCATTCACCATAAACCGCACGGAGTCCCGTCCATCCGGCAATGGCTGCACTGGGAAACCTTGCGCGCTCGGAGCCGCCAAAGCCACGGGAACTCCAGCGGCTGCGACTGATCCGCGGGTCTGGCTCGTGTAGACGAGGTAGACCACTCCCCCTCCCAGAGCCACGACGCCGAACAGAAGCAGGAATGCCTCGCCCCCGCCACCCGCGCCGCCTCCTCCCGCGCTAGCGATTCCTGTGAGAGCCGGCTGGCTCCCCGAAACGCCTCCAACCGCGCCCGGCAAAGTGCCGGGGGTGAGGTTGACGGCTCCAGTGCCCGAGAGAAATGCGAGAGCTGCAG
>JBAXEO010000032.1:0-15995 GCA_037140395.1 Coriobacteriia bacterium | reverse complement strand
GAGACCTCCAACGAGGAGCTCAAGTCCACCAACGAGGAGATGCAGTCCACCAACGAGGAGCTTCAATCCACCAACGAGGAGCTGGAGACTTCCCGCGAGGAGCTGCAGTCGGTCAACGAGGAGCTCGTCACCGTCAACACCGAGCTGCAGCAAAAGATTCAGGAGCTCTCCAACGCCAACAACGACATGAACAATATGCTCGCTGGCACCGGCATCGGCACGCTCTTTGTCGACCAGCAGCAGCTCATCCAGCGCTTCACTCCCCGAGTCACCGAGATCATGAACCTCATTCCTGGCGATGTCGGCCGGCCGCTCGGCGACATCGCTCCTCGTCTTGCGGGCAATATCGATTTGGTTGGCGCCGTGGCCACCGTGCTCGACACTCTGACTACTTCGGAAGCCGAGGTCACAGCTGGCGAGCAGGTGTATCAAATGCGCGTACAGCCCTACCGGACCGTCGACAACGTCATTGAGGGTGCGGTGCTCACCTTTGTCGACGTGACGGAGCAGAAGGCGGTCGAGCAGGGACGGCTAGAAGCCGAACTCCGCTACGCGTCGATCTTCGATCAATCCCCGATCGCAATCGAGTTCTACGACGCAGATGGTGGTTTGCGCAGCGTGAACAGTACCTGTCTCGATCTGTTTGGCGTGAAGAAGTTGGACGACGTTGTGGACTTCAAGCTCTTTGATGACCCCAACATACCCGATGAGATGAAGCAGCATCTGCACAATCGGGATGCCGTTCGATTCGAGACGGAGTTCGACTTTGAAGAGGTCAGGCGCCTGAACCTCTACCGAACCACTTGCTCAGGAACGAAGACCTTGGATTGGGCTATCACCCCCTTGATGAGCGGCGACGTGCTCACGGGCTACATCGAGCAGATCCAAGACATCACCGCGAGCAGGCAGTTGGAGGCAGAGCTCGCTGAGTCGGCCGCAGCGGTGGCCTTGGCGGGCGAGTTCGCCCAGAGCGTGCTGGACACCGTGCGTGAACCTCAGCTCGTGCTCGACGGTGAGCTCACGGTTGTTACTGCCAACAGGTCGTTTGTGGCGGCGTTCCAGGAGCCGCGCGACATGATCGTCGGTCGTCACCTGAGCGAGGTCTACGACGGCGCGTGGCTCACGCCCGAACTGAGCGACATGCTGCTCAAGGTACTGCCCAAGAAGAAGAAGCTCGAGGACTACGAGGTGCGTTTTGCGGCTGGGAAGACCGGGCCGCGCACGGTGACGCTCAACGCTCTCGAACTCGTTCAGGATCCCACGTTGCGCCGACTCATCCTGCTCACAGTCACGAACGTCGAAAGCATCGCCTGATGGCAGGCAAGCAACATCCGCGAGACCAGGAAGCCGGACCTCAGGGCGAGGCCGAGGCCCTGCGTCATCGGGCCGAGGAGCTGCTCGACGGAGTTGCTGACGGTGAGCCGCTGTCCGAGGACATGGCGTCTCTCGTCCACGAGTTGCGCGTGCACCAGATCGAGCTCGAGATGCAAAACGAAGAGCTGCACCGAGCCCAGGTCGCGGCGGAAGAGCAGACGCTCAAGTACTACGAACTCTTCGACGCGGCACCGGTGGGCTATGTCTCCATCGACGACCAGGGGTTGGTCACCGAGGCCAACCTGACGGCCACAAAGCTTCTGGGTGTAGAGCGCCGACTGCTCATAGGACAGCCCTTCAGCGCATTCGTTGACTCAGAGGACCGCGATGTCATCTACCTCCAGACGAAAGCGATGGAAAAGACCGGCGAGGCGCAGGCGTTCGATCTGCGGCTGTACCGCGGCTATCACCGACCGGGTGGTGTTCCTAGTCGCTTCTGGGCGCACCTCGAGGCTCAGCTGCAGCCCCACGGTGTCGGGGAAAAGCTCATCCGGCTGACGTTTAGCGACATCACCGATCGCAAGCGGACCGAAACCGCGCTGGTGGCGCGCTTGCTGATCGCAGAGTACGCGCAGGATCACTCGCTCGACGAGACGATCCAAAAGGCGCTGGACCAGATCGAGGCGGCTACCGACTCGACGGTCGCGTTCTTCCACTTCGTCGACGAGGACCAGAAGTCGCTCCGTCTGCAGACGTGGTCCACCAACACGCTCGCGACCCAGTGCACCGCCGAGGGCGAAGGGTCGCACTATGACCTGGACAAGGCGGGCGTGTGGGCGGATTGTCTGCGCCAGGGGCGCCCGATCATTCACAACGACTATGCCTCGCTACCCGACAAGCACGGCATGCCGGAAGGTCATGCGGAGCTCACGCGTGAGTTGACCGTCCCCATCCTTAGGGGCGGCAAAGTGCGTGTGGTTCTGGGCGTGGGGAACAAGGTCTCGGACTACGACAGCCACGATCTGGAAATGGTTGTTGCGCTGGCCGACCAAGTCCTCGACATCGTGCTCGCCAAGCGCGCCGAGGAAGAGGTCCGTCAGAACCAAGCGAAGCTCCAGACTCTGTTCGAGCTCCTGCCTGTGGGGGTCGCGGCGCTGGATGCCCAGGGCACGCCGCTCTACGCCAATCCTGCGCTGCAGGAGATCCTCGACATCTCCGATACGGAGCTGCGACGGGGCGATCACCGCAAGCGCACCTACATCCGCGTCGACGGTACGACCATGCCGGTTGAGGAGTTCGCCAGCTCCATCGCATCACGTGAACAGCGGGCGGTCCGCGGTGTCGAGGTCGGTGTCGTGTTGCCAGACGGCTCCACCATCTGGACCAGTGTCAATGCGGCTCCCGTCGAGTCGGGCGACTGGCGGTCCATCATCGTCACGAGCGACATCACCGAACGCATGCGGGCGCAACGCGAGCTCATCCGCAGTGAAGCGCGCTACGAGCGGCTGTTCGCGAACATGCTCGAGGGCTACGCCTACTGCAAGATGATCTTTGACGAGGAAGGGCGGCCCATCGACTGGGTGTACCTGGACACCAACCCGGCCTTCTCCCGCCTCACGGGACTCGTCGACGTACAGGGCAAGTCAGTTCTTGAGGTATTGCCCGAGGTCAAGGAGCAGTCTCCGGAGCTCTTCGACCTCTACGGCCGAGTGACACAGACCGGAGGGCCTGAGGAATTCGAGATCGACTTCAAGCCGCTGGGCATGTGGCTCAGGGTGTCCGTCACCCGTCCGGAGCCCGGGCATTTTGCAGCGGTATTTGAGGACGTCACCAAACGCAAGCTGAGCGAGGGGGACTTGCGCCTCAGCGAATCGAACCTGAATAAGGCGCAGCACTTTGCTCGGCTGGGAAGCTGGACGTGGAACATTAAGACCGGGCTTCTTGAGTGGTCGGATGAGATGTTTAGGCTCTTTGGCATCGACAAGGAGACCTTCTCCGGCTCCCTTGGGGACGTGGTCACGACGGCGATTCATCCCGACGATCGCGAGAAGGTCGAGGCATCTAACCTCTCGGTCATGAACGACAGCAAGCCCATACCGCTCGAATATCGCGTCATCTGGCCGGACCAGTCGGTCCATACCGTGTACGCCGAGGCAGGCGAGATGGTGACCGACGACGAGGGCAATCCAGCACTTCTCATGGGAACTGTGCAAGACATCACCGAGCGCAAGCGGATCGAAGCATTCGCGCTGATGGAGAAGGAGATACTGCAGGTACTCAATGCGCCCGGAGACTCGGAAGGTTCGATTCGCCGCGTCCTGACCGTACTGAAGACCTGGACGGGATTCGACGCGGTGGGCCTGCGCCTACAGGACGGCGATGACTATCCCTATATCGCCGCAACCGGCTTCCCCGACGACTTCCTTATCACTGAGAACACGCTGCTTGAGCGCGATGCGGACGGAAACATCCTCCTTGACGAGGACGGCAACGTCGAGCTGGAATGCACCTGCGGTCTGGTCATACACGGCGAGACCGATCCGGGCAACTCGATCCTCACGCCGGGGGGCAGCTTCTGGACCAACGACTCCTTCCCGCTGCTCGACCTTGCGCCGGATGAGGACCCTCGGCTTCGCCCTCGCAACCAATGCATGTCCTACGGCTATGCCTCCATGGCCCTGGTGCCCATCAGAAGCATGGGCCACACCGTCGGTCTGCTCCACCTCAACGACAAGGCCAAGGGACGACTGAATCTCGAGCTTGTCGAGCGCCTTGAGGGCATCGCGTCGCACATTGGCGAGGCGCTGCTGCGCGAACAGTCAGGAGCGGCACTGCGCAAGAGCGAGGCGAGCCTTCGCACAGCGCGAGATCGGCTGGCCGCGTCGTTCTTGTCGAGCATCGACGTGCTGAGCCAGGTCGTCGAGGCGCGGGATCCCTACACCGCCGGTCACGAGCGCCGCGTCTCCCAACTCGCCGTTCGCATTGCCCAGGAGTTGGACATGCCCGCGGAGCAGATTGATGAGATCCGCATCGCAGCGCTCATCCACGATGTCGGCAAGATATCGGTGCCTGCCGAGATTCTGAGCAAGCCGGGCAAACTCTCACCGATCGAGTTTTCGCTGATCAAGAATCACTCCGAGGCCGGCTACCAAATCCTCACCTCGGCCAAGATGCCGGAAGTGCTTGCCGAGACGGTCTACCAGCACCACGAGCGCTGCGACGGCTCGGGCTATCCCAGAGGGCTTAGCTCAGAGGACCTGCTCCAGGGTGCCAAGATCATCATGGTCGCCGACGTGGTCGAGGCGATGTCGTCTCACCGGCCGTATCGGGCGTCACTGGGTATCGAGCCCGCTCTTGCCGAGATCGCGCTCGGGGCGGGAGAGCGCTACGATTCCGCTGTCGCCGAGGCGTGCGCAGCTGTCTTCAGTGCGGGGTTTGCCTTCACAGACAGCGTGTTCAGCAACATGGGCGCTCGAAGCGGGCCCCCAGCAGCCGACTCAGACGAAGTGGGAGCCTGATGGCAGACGCGCCAGATCCGGCGGACCCCAACGTGCTTGGGCAGACCAATGCCGACGAGTTGCGCGAACATGCCGAGCAACGCCTCGACCGTCTTGTCGGTGCCTACGTCGACCATAGTGAACTGACCCGCGAAGGCCTCGCTGCGGTCGTTCACGAGTTGCGCGTCCACCAGATCGAGCTTGAGATGCAAAACGAGGAGCTGCGCGAGGCCCAGCTGGCACTCGACGAGCAACGCGAGAAGTACTTCGATCTTTTCGACCGGGCACCAGTTGGCTATCTCACCATCGACACAAATGGGATGGTCACCAACGCCAACCTGACGGCCGCGCGCCTGCTGGGAGTGCAGAGGCAGATGCTCGTGGGCAAGCCGTTCAGCGCCTTCGTCTTCGCCGCGGATCGCGATACCTACTACCTGCACATGAAGGCGATGGAGAAGACCTTCCAGCCACAGACCTTCGAGGTGCAGCTGGCACGAGTCAGTGGAATAGCGGCTGTCGAGAGCGGCCACTTCTGGGCGGCCTTCGAGTCCCTGCCGCAGGGAGTTACCGACGGTGCGCCGTCATCCTGGTTGGTGACCTTCAGCGATATCACTGAGCGCAGAGTCGTTGAGAAGGCTCTGCAGGACAGCGAAGCCAGACACAGCTCGATGGTAGCCAGTATCTCCGACGTGATTGGCATCATGGGTGCCGACGGCATCATGAAGTACAAAAGCCCCAACATCGAGAAATGGTTCGGCTGGAAGCCGCAGGACCTGGTGGGGACGGATGGTTGGCAGACAGTCCATCCGGACGATGTGGAGCGTCTTCAGGCGGAGTTCGCCACGATTCTTGCCAAGGATGGCGGGACAGTATCCGTGGAGTACGACTACAAGTGCAAGGACGGAAGCTACAAGCCGGTCGAGCTCACTGCCATCAATCTCGTCAACGACCCCACCATCGGCGGTGTCCTGCTGAACTATCGCGACATCACTGCACGGAGGCACCTCCAAGAGGAACTGCAAAGGCGGGCGACCACCGACGATCTCACGGAGGTATCCAATCGGCGCCAATTCACCGAATTGGCACAACGCGAGATTAGCCGGGCCGGTCGCCATCATGGGCCAGTGGCCGTTGCGCTCCTCGACATCGACCATTTCAAGCGCATCAATGACACCTTTGGGCACTCGGCAGGAGACCAGGCGCTGATCGCGTTTGTGAGTGCGTGCAAGACAATCATTCGCGAGATCGACGTGCTCGCTCGCATAGGCGGTGACGAGTTCGCGCTGCTCCTGCCGGAGACAACGGTCGAGCAGGCCCGTGCCACCGCGGAACGGATCCGCCTAGCCGTGGGGGGACTGCCGATCGAGTCGGCCGGCATCCACGTCTCGATGACAGTCAGCGTGGGCGTCGCCGGCCTGTCGGCTGGCGGCGAGACGCTCGACGAACTCATGAGCTGCGCCGACCAAGCTCTCTACCAGGCGAAGGAAGCCGGCCGCAATCGCACGGTGGTCGACGCCGCCGCGGCTGCGGACCAGAGCGCATGATGGCCGACAAGCCCGATGCCCCAGACCCCCACGCCCCCAAATCGACCCATGCCGACGAGCTGCGCGAACATGCCGAGGACCGCCTCGACCGTCTTGTCGGTTCGTACGTCGACGCGGACGCCGCCACATCCACGCGTGAAGGCCTCGCTGCGGTCGTTCACGAGTTGCGCGTCCACCAAATCGAGCTTGAGATGCAAAACGAGGAGCTGCGCGAGGCGCAGCTGGCGCTCGACGAGCAGCGCGAGAAGTACTTCGATCTTTTCGACCGGGCACCGGTTGGCTATCTCACCATCGACATCAACGGGATGGTCACCAACGCCAACCTGACGGCTGCACACCTGCTGGGCGTGCAGCGACAGCTGCTTGTGGGAAAGCCGTTCAGCGCCTTCGTCTTCGCCGTGGATTGCGATACCTACTACTTGCACATGAAGGCGATTGAGAAGACCTTCCAGCCACAGACCTTTGAGGTGCGGCTGGCGCGAGTGAGCGGAATACCGGATGTCGAGAGCGGCCACTTCTGGGCGGCCTTCGAGTCCTTGCCACAGCACGCCGCCGACGGTGAGCTTTCGTCCTCGCTGGTAACCTTCACCGATATCACTGGGCGCAAGCAGATGGAGAGCCGGTCTGTCTCCCTGCTGAACTCGCTCCGAACAGTACTGGACACCATCCCCGACCTGGTCTGGCTCAAGGACGTCAACGGCGTCTACCTGAACTGCAACCCTACTTTCGAACGGTTCTTCGGCGCGGATATCGGCGCTATCGTGGGCAAGACCGACTACGACTTTGTCGACGCCGACGCCGCTGATGCGTTTAGAGACCACGATCGCCAGGCAATGGAGCTCGGCGGTCCGAGCGTCAATGAGGAATGGATCACGTTCGCCGACGACGGGCACCGCGCTCTCGTCGAGACGATCAAAGCGCCGATGTCGGACGGGGACGGGCGACTGATCGGCGTGCTGGGTATCGCACGCGAGGTTACTGAGTCGCGGGCTACACAGGACGCACTTCGCGAGAGGGAGCGCTACCTGCGTTCGCTCATCGACAACTTTCCGTTCTTGGTGTGGCTCAAGGATGCGGATGGCCGCTTTCTGGCAGTGAACCAGGCGTTCGCTGATGCCTGCAACTCAGGCGAGGCCGCTGAGTTCGCGGGCAAGACCGATCTGGATGTGTGGCCGGCCGACCTCGCAGAGAGCTACAGAGCCGATGATCGCGCCGTGATTGACTCGCGCGAGAAGAAGACGGTCGAGGAAGAGGTAGCCGCACAGGACAGCCGTGTTTGGTTTGAGACGTACAAGGCGCCGGTCGTTGACGACAGCGGAGAGCTGCTCGGGACCGTGGGGTTCTCCCGGGACATTAGCGAACGGAAGTTGATCGAAGAGGCTCTTCGCGAGAGTGAAGAGAACTTCCGCACGCTGTTCGATACAATGGCCGATCTCGTGGTGGTTGGCAGCACTGATGGCAGCATCATTTATGTGAACCCCGTCGTCATTGCGACGCTCGGCTACGATGCGGATGAGATCACGGAGATGCACATGCTCGATCTCCGCGAGGCCGAGAGGCGCACACAAGCGGAGGAATCCTTCGCCTCTTTGCTTCGAGGCGAACAGGAGGTGTGCGTCGTACCGCTTCAGTCCAAGTCGGGCGTGATCGTTCCCGCCGAGACGCGCGCCTGGATGGGCACATGGAACGGCGAGCAATGCGTCTTCTGCCTCACAAAGGATCTCACCGCGGAGCGTGAGGCGCTCCAGAAGTTCGACCACCTCTTCCACAGCAACCCGGCTCTGATGGCCGTGAGCACGATCGCCGATGGCCGCTTCACCGACGTCAACGGCGCATTTCTCAAGACGCTCGGCTTTGTGCGCGAGGATGTCATCGGCAAGAGCTCCGCTGACCTGGGACTTTTCGCCGAGCTTGAGAAGCAACAGGAGATAGCTGAGCAGCTGCGCATTCATGGCCGCTTCTCCGACTGCGAACTCAAGGTGAGGTGCAAGGATGGGACCCTCATCGACGGCCTGTTCTCCGGGGAAGTCATCCAGAGTGGGCAGCAGGACTACTTCCTGACCGTCATGATCGACATCACCGGACGCAAGATCGCCGAGGCAGCACTCATGCAGGCGCTCGAAGCAGCGGATACGGCGAATCGGGCCAAGAGCAGTTTCCTTTCCACCATGAGCCATGAGATCCGTACGCCGATGAATGCCATCATCGGCATGGCGGAACTTCTCGATCAGACGGCGCTCGACCCCGACCAGGCCGCCTATGTCGGCATATTTCGCACTGCCGGCGACGATCTGCTCGCCTTGATCGATGACGTCTTGGATATCTCCAAGATTGAGGCGGAGCGCCTCGAGCTGGATTCGGTCGAGTTTGATGTGGAGCGGCTTGTCGAGCAGGCCGTCGAGGTACTCGCGATTCGTGCTCATGACAGGCAGCTCGAGCTGATGGTGAACGTCGTCGCGCGTGTGCCGCGCCGCGTCGTCGGAGATCCGCATCGCCTCTCGCAGGTGATCGTCAACCTCGTGGGCAACGCTGTGAAGTTCACCGAGGAGGGGCACGTACTCATTCGGGTTAAGTGCGCACAAGCCAGTACTCCACAAGCCCCGCGGCTGCGATTCAGCGTCGAGGACACGGGCATCGGCATGGCCTCAGACAAGCTAAAAAGCGTGCTGGACCCGTTCACCCAAGGTGACTCCACGACGACCAGAAAGTACGGAGGCACCGGGCTAGGGCTCTCAATTTCGCATCGCCTCGTTGAGCTGATGGGCGGTGACCTCGAGATTACGAGCGAGGTGGGTATCGGCTCCACCTTTGCCTTCGATGCGAGTTTCGGGCCTGCGCAGGATTTGGGCGAGACCGACGATACCGCGTCGCTTGACGGTGTTCATGTACTCGTAGTGGACGATAGTGAGATATGTCGTCGCATCCTCCGCAATCACATCGAGCGCGCGGGTGCGACGGTTGATGAGGCTGCTGGTGCCGACGAGGCGCTCGAGCTGCTACGAGATTCTGTCCACAGGTACTCGGCGATCCTTGTCGACTTGCGTGCCCCCGACATCTCGGCAATTCGAATCGCCGAGAGCCTCCAGTCACTGAAACTCGAACCGACGCCCTCGCTGGTCTTTGTCTCCGCGCATGGCCAGCCCGCGACCGGTCGGCGTGCAGGCGAGCAAGGAACCATGGATCTGGAGGGGCGAGGAGTAGGCGCATTGCTCACAAGGCCGGTTCGGCGAAGCGCGTTGATCGCCGCCCTGCACGCTGCCATCAGCCGCGCAAAGGCCGAGAAGGTGCCGCCTACATCGACACGGGGGGCAACCGATTCGGGATTGGCTGAGCCCATCGGATCAAGTGACGGCACGAAGGCCCTGCGAATCCTGTTCGCGGAGGATTCTGCGGTCAATCAACTCGTGGTGCTGCGGTTCTTGCGCAACAGTTCCCACCAGATCGTGGTGGTGGAAGACGGGCAGCAGGCAGTTGACGCCTACCGCGCCGCCGGCCCGGGCGGGTTTGACTTGGTACTCATCGACATGCAGATGCCGGTACTGGACGGCTACGACGCAACACGTGAGATTCGGAATATCGAGGAGTCGCAAGAGGGCTTTGGCCGCACACGTATCGTCGCCCTCAGCGCATACGCGATGTCGCACGAGGCACAAATGGCGTACGAAGCCGGATGCGACGAGTACCTGACGAAACCCGTCAAGATGGCGACACTCCTCAAGGCAATCGAACTACCAGCCTGAGCCCGATCTGTCATCCAGCACCCTCGCTCGGCTATCCACATACTGAGCCTTTCCATCCACTTGCGCGCCATTTGGCCCGGGGGTTTGATCGTCGTGTGCTCGGAGAACAAGGCTGTTTCTTAGAACGCTCCGAGCACAACGGCCGACAGGGTTCCTCTCAAACCCTCTCGCCCCGCCCTCCGCCTTCGCTCTTACACGTGCGGGGGAGAAGGCGGAGGCGGCAGCGAGGGAATCCGAGGACAGACCTGATCGGCCGGCAGGTGCCGGATGCGCTGAGTAGAGAACTTAGCGGACGGCGGACATCCACTTGGTAGTGGAGAAAAGGAGTGTTGAACCATGAAGGCAGTGCGTATCGCTCTAGTGCTGGCCGCGGCGGCTCTGCTCGTCGCCTCAGCCACACCGGCCATGGCGGCCGAAAACGGCAAGGTCAACGGCGACGTCACCTCGATGGCCCACCTGGCCCTCACCATCACCGGTGCCGACCTGCACTACGGAAGCCCCGCGCAGAACACACAGAACAACGCCGAGATCAACTCCGCTCACACCGTGTTCACCAACGCCGGTGACGTCCAGTCCGCCCTCTTCGTCCAGGGCGACGGTGCGGCTGTCGGTTCCAAGGGTGGAACGTGGGACATGACCAGTGCGGCCGCCGAGGACGCATTCGTCTGGGCCTTCATTGACAGTACGAATCAGGCTCAGGCCCAGGTCGTCAGTGTCGCCGCCACGGACCTCGGCATCCTCGGCTTCAACGACTCCAAGGACTTCGGCTCGACCATCGACATGCCGACCTTCACGACCAAGACCGGTGCGTACAGCTGGCACGCCACCGCATGGGTGACCGACCCCAGCTAGGACCTGCAGCCACAGGTCTGATGTTCTGAGCGCGACGAAAAGCTATCTCCCGGGATAGCGCGCCAGTCCGCAAACGCCGGGGGGCCGACGAGAAATCGTCGGCCCCTCACACGCGAAAGCTTCAGCCAAGCTTGCGCACATCAGACAATACACCTTGAGCTTCTTTGAGAGGAAGATAACTCAATGATGAACACGAGATCTCGTCTCGCGACTCTCGCAGTCGCGATCGCCGCCATCGCGGCGCTCATCTTCCCGCACGCTGCACTTGCCGGTCCCGGCGCCGGCATCGAGAAGGGCACCATGCCCGTCCCGAGCTCCGCCCATCCCGGCGCCACCTATAACCTCGATCCGATCAAGCTGTTCAACACGGGCGACGCGGCGGCCACCTACGAGATGCTGGTCGTTCCGGTCAACAAGCAGGGCAAGCTGACCCCCGAGGCGTCCTGGTTCACCTTCACTCCCCAGAAGTTCGACCTAGCCCCGGGGGAGAACCGCGTGGTACAGGTGACCATGAAACTGCCGGCCAGTGCTGGTGCGGGAAGCTACGAGGCACTGCTCGGCGGGCGTCCCATTCGCACGGGCAGTGGCGTGTTCGTCAACGTGGGAGCGGCCGCCCGTCTCAAGCTGGAAGTGGCAAGGTCCAACTTCTTCGCGGGCACCTACTACGGCTCCTTGTCCTTTGTGCAACAGACCGCGCCGTGGTCGTATCTGGCCATGGCTGCCATCGTCGTAGCAATCGTCGTCATCGTGTTCCTGGTAGTCAGGCGACGCGATGCTGATGAGTATGAGGACGACGAGGATCTGGAGGATACAGACGCAGAGTTCCGGGCAGCATAGCTCGGGCCGACACTGCGGCTGATCCCATGGATACCTCCCCACACAGAGCGAAGAGCGAGCGAGTCACCCACGTGGCGCCAGCGTTTGGAGCCGGGTCGGGCTCGAAGTGGCTTGCCTTCGCGCGCGCGTGGCTGGCATTCGCGGTCCTCGCCACGATCCTCGTCGCTGGCGTCGCGCCAGCGCAGGCCCAGTACATCACGATGGCGCTACCGTCGTTCAACGCCACCAACACCTCGGGCTTCATCTTCGACGGGGTGCACGCGCCGAGCTACATACCCGCGCTTCCGGCGTTCTCCGCCTACATTCCCAGCGGCACCAGCGTCATCCGCCTGACTGATGCTTCGACGTGGCTGGCTGGGACGGTCGTCTCCAAGCAACGGATCGACTTGCCAGCGGACCGCTCATTCAGCAGCTTCTTCTCGTTTTCGATCCCGAACCACGGCGCCGATGGGTTGGTCTTTGTCCTGCAGGGCGTTACGAGTACTCCCAAGACGCTCGGTGGGGGGATGGGCTTTCTGGGCAAGCCGGGTTCCCAGCCTAACTCGCTCGCAATCGAGTTCGACACCTGGTACAACGGCGCCACCGACGCAGGGGTGACCGTCAATGATCCCAACAACAATCACGTCGGTGTCGACTTGAACGGCAGCATGCAGTCCGCGATCACGACGTCTCCGCCGGGAGGCGCGGACATGGCCGGCAAGCCGTGGAATGTCTGGGTCGACTATGACGGTTCGGCGAAGGCGCTCAAGGTCCGGATGTCGCAGACTGCCACGCGGCCTGCCGCACCGACGCTGTCGTACCCGATCGACCTGACGACCGTGATCGGGCAGAACGTCTACACCGGCTTTACCGCTGGCACGGGCGCTGCAGTGGAGCAGCACGACCTGACGTCGCTCTACTTTGAGTCCAGCTATCTTGCCGGCGGCATCACGCCCGCGACGACGCACTACTCGTCGGCCCCGGACGTTGCGTTGCCCTCCTCCGGCGCTACCCAGACGGTCGCTGCTGGTTCGACCACCACGCTGACCGCGACGTTCCAGGACTCGCTGGGCAACGCCGTCCCGCAGCTGCCAGCCACCTTCACCGCGGACGCCGGGGCGATCAGTCAGCTTGCGCCTACCACCGATGCGAGCGGGCAGATCGCGGCTTCCTACACCGCGCCTTCGACCCCGGGCACCTACACGGTCATCGCGTCGGGCGAGGGCGGCGTATCGACGAGCTTCATCGAACTCGTCGCCGACATCACCGCGCCGTCGACCGCGGCCTTCGGCGTGCCGACAGGGTGGTCACCGGCGCCGGTCACGCTCACGCTGGCTGCTGCTGACAACGTCGGTGTGGCATCCACGTACTACGCGATCAACGGCGGGCTGCCCCAGCTCTACGTGCTGCCGGTCTCTATCTCGGCCGAGGGTACGACGACCGTGTCGTACTGGTCGCTCGATGCAGTAGGCAACCGCGAGGTCGTCAAGAGCGCCACCGTTCGCGTCGACTCCACGGCCCCAACGGCGAGCGTCTCCGGCATCCCGGGCGGCATCACGACGACGCCGGTCACCTTCTCGCTCGCGGGGGCAGACGCGCTCTCGGGCGTCAGCGCGATGGACTACCGTCTCGACGGTGGCGCGGAAGATCTCTACACAGGCCCGGTAACCGTCTCGAAGTCCGGATTCAGCACCGTCAGCTACCGCGTAGTGGATGCAGCCGGCAACTCAAGCGCCGAGGCCACCGCTGAGTTCACGATTCATGCCGAGGCACCCGTCTCCTCGGTGTCAGGCATCCCCGACGCCTCGTCGTCGCAACCCGTGACCGTCACGATCGACGCACAACCCTCCGACGGCGTGCTGGTCTGGGTGGAATGGTCGCTGGACGGCTCGCCCGTCGCCACCGCACCGGTGCCCTTCTCTCGCTCGATCGGCACCGAGGGCACTCACACACTGTCCTACCGCGCGATGGACGCGGCGGGGCTGGCCGAGGCCACGCACACGGCAACGTTCGACATCGTCGCGCCTGCCTACCCCGCCACCCCCACACCGCCGCCGACCACTCCGACCACTCCCACGCCGCCACCGGTTGTCCCGCCGGATCCGGGCGTGTCGCATTCTCACGGCATGATCAACGGCGACGTACTCTCCGAAGCGCGACTGAGTCTGAACTTGACCGGCACGGATCTGCACTACGGCTCGCCTGCGCAAGGAGACGTCGACGTGCCCGAGGTCAACTTCACGCGTACCGTCGTCACCAACACCGGCGACGTACTCTCCGGCCTGTTCATCCAAGGTGACGGCCCGGCTCGGCTGCGGGACAAGGACGGCTCCTGGGCCATGAACAGCACCCCAGGCAAGGACGCCTTCGCGTGGAAGTTCACCAGCAACGAGCTGGGCATGGTCGACATCACGAGTGCCGCGGCGACGCCTCTTGGCACTTTGGGCTACAACGACTCGCAAGACTTCGCCTCAGCCATTGATATGCCGACGTTCACTACACGAACCGGTACCTATCAGTGGTCGGCTACCATCTGGGTGACGGCACCTGAGTAGGGACGGTCGATGGACCCGGGAATGAGGACAGACTCGAGTAGTAGGCGCCGCGCGGTGATGCGTGCGGGGCTGCTTGTCGCTGTCGTCGTCATGGCGCTCGGCGCCGCACCTGTCCAGGCGCAGTACATCACGATAGCGTTGCCATCGTTCAACGCGAGCAACACGGCCGGGTTTGTCCTGGCCGGAGCACCGGCGCCCTTCCGCGCCTATGTTTCTGACGCGACGCATGCCATTCGCCTGACGGACAGTGTGGGCAACATGGCCGGAGCTGCTGTGTCGCAGCAACGGATCAGCCTCCCGGCTGACCGCTCCTTCAGTTCGTACTTTACGATCTCGATGCCCAATCATGATTCGACGCAGTACGCCGATGGCATGGTGTTTGTCCTCCAGGGCGTCACCAACACGCCGCTGGTCAAAGGCATGGGGATGGGGTTTCTGAACGATCCCGTCGGAAGCCCGAACTCGCAGCCGCATTCGCTTGCGATCGAGTTTGATACGTACAAAAACACGTTTGATCCGGCGGTGCCCCACGTGGGCGTCGACCTCAACGGATCACAGGTGTCCACAATCACTGCCCAGACTCCCGGAAACGCCCCTCTACACGGCAGTCCCTGGAACGTGTGGGCGGACTACGACGGTAGCGCGAAGATACTCCAGATCCGCATGTCGCAGACCACATCGCGACCGGCGACGCCGACGCTGTCGTACCCGATCGACCTGGCAAACGTCATTGGACAGGAAGTCTACGCCGGATTCACCGCGGGAACCGGCGGGTGGTATGAGGCCCATGACCTCCAGTCTCTCTACCTAGAGTCCAACTATCTGCCCGGCGGCCTAACGCCGGCCACGATCGCCTATTCTTCAGCCCCCGACGTGGCGATTCCCTCCTCTGGGGCCACCCAGACGGTCGCCGCCGATACGACACAGACGCTGACCGCGACGTTCCAGGATTCGCTGGGCAACGCTGTGGCTCAGATGCCGGTGACCTTCTCCGCCGATGAGGGGTCGGTGACGATGCTGTCATCGGTGACAGACGCCAGTGGCCAGATCTCGGCCCTCTACACGGCGCCTTCGGCCCCGGGCGACTATACGGTCACGGCGATCGGCGCGGAGGGGGTGGCGACGAGCTTCACGCAACAGGTACTCGACACCACTGCGCCATCCACGACGGCCTTCGGCGTGCCGACGGGGTGGTCGGCAGTGCCAGTCGTGCTCACGTTGGCCGCTGCCGACGACGTCGCTGCGGGTTCCACCTACTACGCGATCAACGGCGGGTTCCCGAACGTCTACACGCTGCAGGTCCCTGTTTCCCAGGAGGGAACGACCACGGTGACCTACTGGTCGGTCGACGCCGCTGGCAACACCGAGCCGGTGCAGACCGCGACCATCCGCATCGACTCGGGCCCGCCGGCCTCGGTGGCAGACGGCATCCCGTCCGAGCCGACCACCTCTCCGGTCACCTTGTCGCTGAACGCGGCCGACGCGCTGTCCGGTGTCACCTCCATCTCCTATGTTCTGGACGGGTCGGCCGAGCACACTTATGCCGCGCCGATCGCGGTGAGCTCTGTCGGCACACACGCGCTTCAGTGGGCCGCGATCGATGCGGCCGGCAACCGAGAGGCCACGCGCTCAGTGACGTTTGTCATCGTCTCGGCGACCACCCCGGCCACCCCGACC
>JBAXEO010000031.1:0-16990 GCA_037140395.1 Coriobacteriia bacterium | reverse complement strand
TCTACGACGACCTCTCCAAGCAGGCCGTCGCCTACCGCCAGATGTCGCTCACGCTCCGTCGCCCGCCGGGCCGCGAAGCCTACCCCGGTGACGTCTTCTACCTGCACAGCCGTCTTCTCGAGCGCGCGGTCAAGATGAACGACGAGCTCGGCGGCGGTTCGATGACGGCTCTGCCAGTCATCGAGACGCAGGCCGGCGACGTGTCGGCCTACATCCCGACCAACGTCATTTCCATCACCGACGGTCAGATCTTCCTGACCTCGGACCTCTTCTTCAAGGGCGTTCGTCCCGCCATCAACGTCGGCATCTCGGTGTCGCGAGTCGGTGGTGACGCGCAGATCAAGGCGATGAAGCAGGTCGCCGGTACGCTGCGCCTGGACCTTGCGGCTTTCCGCTCGCTGGAAGCGTTCGCCCAGTTCGGCTCCGACCTGGACAAGGCGACACAGTCGCAGCTCAACCGAGGTATTCGCCTCATTGAGCTGCTCAAGCAGGGCCGCTTCGTGCCGGTCCCCGTCGAGAACCAGGTCATCGCGCTGTTCGCCGGTGGCAAGGGCTATCTCGACGATCTGCCCGTCGAGAAGGTTCAGGCCTTCCGAGATGGTCTGATCGAGTACGTCCACGGTTCCTACGGCGACGTTCTTTCGGCCATCGTCGACGAGCAGAAGATCTCGGACGACACCGAGGCCAAGCTCAAGAAGGTCATTCAGGAGTACAAGAGCATCTTCTCGGCGGAGCACATTGCCGAGAACGAGCCTGCCGTCGAGACCGGCGCCGTCGACACCGACTCAGCTGAGTAGGGGAACTAGATGGCGACGCTGCGCGATATCAAGAACCGAATAGGGAGCGTCCAGTCGACGCGTCAGATCACCCGCACCATGGAGATGGTCTCGACCGCCAAGCTGAAGAAGGCGCAGACGCGCATCGAGAACGCACGGCCCTACGCTCTGGCGATGGCCGAGGTGTTGGGCAACGTCGTCCGCTACGTCGATGATGTGAGCCACCCGCTACTGGAGCAGCGTCCTGAGCGCCGCCGCGTCGCGCTGGTGTCGATCGTCTCGGACCGTGGATTCGCCGGTGCCTTCAACAGCAACATCATCCGTCTGACCGAGCGCACCGTGGCAGATCTCGTTGCCGAAGGCGTCGAGGTCGAGATGATACTCGCCGGCAAGAAGATACTCGGCTACTTCCGCTACCGCGGTGTCGAACCTGCGATGTCGCTTGTCGGCAACTCCGACAAGCCCTCCTACGAGGAGGCTCGCTCGATCGCCGCGCACGTGATGAGGGAGTACGAGGCTGGCGAGGTCGATGCGGTCTACGTCCTCTTCAACCGCTTCAAGAACATCGCCGACCAGGTCCCCGAGATGCACCAGCTTCTGCCGATCGAGCACGACGTGCTCGACTCTGCCGAGGCGGGCGTCGCGGCGGCCGGCCGCAATCTCGAGTACCTCTTCGAGCCCTCGAGCAAGCAGGTGCTCGCCGACCTGCTTCCGACCTACGTCGAGGCGCTCATCTACCGCTCCATGCTTGAGTCGGCGGCTGCCGAGCAGGGCGCCCGACGCACCGCGATGAAGTCCGCGACCGACAACGCCTCCGAGATGATCACGACCCTGACGCGCAGCTACAACCGTGCTCGCCAGGACGCGATTTCCACCGAGATCGCCGAGATCGTCGGCGGTGCGGCAGCGCAGGAGGACAAGGGCTAGATGTCAGCTATAGAGAAGGATTCCGCTATGAACGTAGGACGCATCATTCGCGTTGTAGGCCCGGTCATCGACGCCGAGTTTCCGGCTGACGGTATGCCGGCGATCTACAACGCCCTGAAGGTCGACGGCACCACCGAGATGGGCGAGATCCATCTGGTGCTTGAGGTCGAAGCGCACCTCGAGGGCGGCGTCGTTCGTGCAGTCGCCATGGACTCCACCGACGGCGTGACCCGCGGCATGGAAGTCGTCGATACCGGCGCCCCCATGCAGATGCCGGTCGGTCCCGAGACACTCGGCCACATCTGGTCGGTCACGGGCCACTGCATCGACGGTGAGACGGTCGAGGTCAAGCAGACCTACCCGATCCATCGCTCAGCTCCCAGCTACGACGAGCTCGAGCCCAAGACCGAGATCTTTGAGACCGGCATCAAAGTCGTCGACCTGCTCGAGCCCTACATCAAGGGCGGCAAGACGGGTCTCTTCGGCGGCGCGGGTGTCGGCAAGACGGTCATCATCATGGAGCTCATCAACAACCTCGCCATGGCACACGGTGGTACCTCCGTGTTCACCGGCGTAGGTGAGCGCACCCGTGAGGGCACCGACCTCTGGATCGAGATGAAAGAGTCCGGCGTCATCGAGAAGACCGTGCTCGTCTACGGTCAGATGAACGAGCCTCCCGGAGCCCGTCTCCGCGTCGCGCTGGCCGGTCTCACGGCCGCCGAGTACTTCCGCGACCAGGGCCAGGACGTGCTGCTCTTCATCGACAACATCTTCCGCTTCACCCAGGCCGGCTCCGAGGTCTCAGCACTTCTGGGCCGCATGCCGTCCGCCGTTGGTTACCAGCCCACGCTGGCTACCGAGATGGGCGACTTGCAGGAGCGCATCACGTCCACCAAGACCGGATCGATCACGTCGGTCCAGGCCATCTACGTCCCGGCCGACGACCTCACCGACCCGGCACCTGCCACGGCGTTCACCCACCTCGACGCGACCACCGTTCTCTCCCGTGGAATCGCCGAGATGGGCATCTACCCGGCCGTCGACCCGCTCGAGTCTTCCTCGCGCGCGCTCGACCCGTCGGTCGTCGGCGAGGAGCACTACGCGGTCGCCCTGCAGGTTCAGCGGATTCTGCAGCGCAACAAGGACCTGCAGGACATCATCGCGATTCTCGGCATGGACGAGCTTTCCGAAGAGGACAAGCTCATCGTCGCCCGCGCCCGCAAGATGCAGCAGTTCCTCTCGCAGCCGTTCTTTGTCGCCGAGCAGTTCACGGGTATGGACGGCAAGTACGTCAAGCTCGAGGACACTCTCAAGGGCTTCAAGATGATCGCGGACGGCGAGTGCGACGACATCCCCGAGCAGGCGTTTCGCTACGTCGGCCCCATCGAGGAGGCCCTCGCAAAGGCCGCCGAGATGGCCGCGACGGTCTAAGGGAGCTCGTCACAATGGCCCGTACACTCATATGCGAGATCGTCACACCCGAGTCGATTCTCTACACCAACGAGGTGCAGATGGTTGTCGCCACGACGCCTGAGGGCGAGATCGGCATTCTGCCGCTCCATGCCCCCATCGTGACGACGCTCGCGCCGGGTGAGGTTCGTCTTCGATTTGGAGACACCGCAGCGGACTGGGAGTTCTTCTCGATCAACGGTGGTTACCTGCAGGTTCACGAGGACAAGGTGATCATCCTTGCCGATGCGGCCGTTCCGCTCTCTCAGATAGATGCCGGCCGTGAGCGCGAGTCCGCCGACCTCATCAAGGCGCGCATCGCCGACCTTCCAGCTGAGAGCGAAGAGCGCGAGAACCTGCTTCGCGACTTGGACTGGGCCGAAACCCAGCTTCGCGTCGCCGAGAAGCACGGCTAGTATCATCCGAAGTCGGTCTTACCGGGGGCGGACTCGCTTGTAGCGGGTTCGCCCCTGCTGCGTCGCATCGGGGAGCACGGTTCACGGGAGTATGTCGGCAATCAGCTGCCTAGAGAAGGTGCGCTATCCTGTCACGCATGGAATCCATCACAGTCCGCGGAGGCCGAACGCTGTCCGGCTCTGTCCGCGTCGAAGGCGCCAAGAACTCCGCGCTCAAACTCATGGCCGCAGCGCTGCTTGCTCCTGGGGCCTCGCGCATCACCAACATTCCGGACATAGCCGATGTTGAGGTGATGTCTGAGGTGCTTGCCGGGCTCGGCGTTCGCGTCGTGCGAAGCGATCACTCGCTGACCGTTGATGCCACAGAAGTCACCAGCTTCGAGGCGCCCTACGAGATGGTCGCCAAAATGCGCGCTTCGATCTCGGTGCTCGGGCCGTTGGTTGCTCGCTATGGGCAAGCGCACGTCGCGATGCCCGGCGGCTGCAACATCGGCTCTCGCAAGATCGACATGCACATCAGAGGACTGGCCGAGCTCGGCGTGGAGATACGCACCGGGCACGGCTTCATCGATGCGATCGCGCCCGAGGGCGGCCTGCGCGGAGCGCACGTCGTGCTCGACTTCCCAAGCGTCGGCGCGACCGAGAATCTGCTCACAGCGTCAAGCGTCGCGCGTGGGACGACCGTCATCGAGAATGCTGCGCGTGAGCCCGAGATCGTCGACCTCATCGACTTCCTCAACGGGATGGGCGCGCACATCAGCGGAGGCGGTACGTCTACGGTCACTGTCGAGGGAGTCGAGGCGCTGCACACCGTCGAGCATCGCGTCGTCGGCGACCGCGTCGAGGCCGGTACCTTCATCGTGGCGGGTGCTATCGCCGGCGGCCCGGTCACGGTGACCGGATTCAACCCGACGCACCTGGAGCTCGTGCTGGCGAAACTCCAGCAGGCAGGCTGCGAAGTGACGGTGCTGCCGGACGGAGTCAGCATCGAGCGGCGTGGACCCGCCCTTCCCGTCGACATCCAAACACTGCCTTTCCCCGGCTTTCCCACCGACATGCAGGCGCAGTTCATGGCGCTCATGGCCATCGCCGGGGGCAACAGCATCATCACCGAGAATGTGTTCGAGAACCGTTTCATGTTCGCCGATGAACTCGCTCGCATGGGTGCTGATATTCGGATCGAGGGTCACCACGCGCTGGTCAAGGGCGTGGGGCATCTCTCGGCGGCTCCCGTGAAATGCCCGGATTTGCGCGGGGGAGCAGCTCTCGTACTCGCGGCTCTTGTAGCCGACGGGGAGACTGTCATCGGCGATATTTATCACATCGACCGTGGCTACGAGGGCTTTGTCGAAAAGCTTTCGTCCCTCGGGGCCGACATCACGCGTGAACAGTCCTAGTCACGCCGCAACCTGGAGAGGGGACCCGAGTCACCATGCTTGATCACCTTGCTATCGAAGCTATCATCCCGCACCGCGCTCCGTTCCGACTCGTCGATCGAGTGCTTGAGATGGAGCCGGGCGTCTCGGCAGTGGGCGAACTCGACGTGACCCAGGAGGCCTTCTGGGTGCCCGGTCACTTTCCGGACTACGCCGTCATGCCGGGGGTGCTCATCGTAGAGGCGCTTGCGCAGGTCGGTGCAGTGGCGCTTCTCTCACTGTCGGACAACAAGGGCAAGCTGGCGTTCTTTGCCGGCATCGACAAGGTCCGATTCAAGCGGCAAGTGGTACCGGGTGAGACGCTCTTGCTCGAGTGCACCATCACGCGTATGCGCGGGCCCATCGGCTTTGGTGAAGCGCGAGCGAGTGTCGCGGGCGAACTCGCGTGCTCGGGAGAGCTCATGTTTGCGATAAAGTAGCTAGATTCCGAATTCGGCACTTCGGCGCAGTCTGGCTCGTCGCGCCATTCCGCGAACGCGCGGATTCTTGTCCCTGACTGACTTGGAGAACGTGAGAGATGACCCTTCTAGAGCGTCTCAGTGATGGCAGCGCCGTCTTTGGTGTGGTCGGGCTTGGGTACGTGGGGCTTCCGCTGGTCGTGGAGATGGCGCGATCCGGACACCATGTGATCGGCATCGACATCGCCAACGACAAGGTCGCCGAGATCTCGGCGGGGCGCAGCTACATCCCAGACGTCCCATCCGCAGAGCTCGCCGAGATGGTCTCGGCGGGTCTGATTGAAGCCACCACCGACTTCTCGCGAGCGGGTGAGTGTGACGCCGTCGTGATCTGTGTCCCCACGCCGCTCGACGAGATGAAAGAGCCCGACACATCCTTCATGGAGTCCGCGGCGCGGCAGATTGCGCCGTTCCTGCGCCCAGAGATGCTGGTCACGCTCGAGTCGACCACCTACCCGGGAACCACCGAAGAGATCGTGCAGCCAATCCTTGAGAGTTTCGACCTGAAGGTCGGCAAGGACCTGTATCTCGCCTTCTCCCCTGAGCGGGTCGACCCCGGCAACCCCGTCTACCAGACCAAGAACACCCCCAAGGTGGTTGGCGGCGTCACCGCAGCGTGCACAACGGCTGCCGTCGCGTTCTACGAGCGGTTCCTAGACACCGTGGTCCCCGTCTCGTCCACTCGAACTGCCGAGATGACCAAGCTGCTCGAGAACATCTTCCGCTGCGTGAACATCGCGCTCATGAACGAGCTTTTGCTGGTCAGCGAGCGCATGGGCATCAACATCTGGGAGGTTGTCGATGCGGCCAAGACTAAGCCGTTCGGCTTCATGCCGTTCTACCCTGGTCCGGGCCTCGGTGGTCACTGTATTCCGATCGACCCGTTCTACCTCTCCTGGAAGGCTCGGCAGTTCGACATGCACACCGAGTTTATCGAGCTTGCCGGAAAGACCAACGAGGCGATGCCCTACTACGTGGTAGAACGACTTGCCAATGCCCTGAACACGCATCGCAAGCCGATTGCCGGTAGCAGGATTCTTATCCTCGGCATCGCCTACAAGGCGAATATCGACGACATGCGTGAGTCACCGGCCATCAAGATTGCAGAGCTGCTTCATACCAAAGAGGCGGATGTGGTCTACCACGACCCTTACGTGTCTCAGTTCCGTGTGGGCGGCGTGGAGATTCCTCAGATCGCCTTGACCGCAGAGACCCTCGCCGCCGTTGACGCTGTCGTCGTGGTCACCGACCACTCCAGCGTGGACTACCGGCTGGTGGTTGGAGAAAGTCAACTGATTCTGGACACACGCAACGCCCTGAAGGCCTTCGACGATCCCAAGGTGGTGCGTCTCTAGCATGACCGCCTACATCCATCCGACAGCGCTGGTAAATCCGGGCTTCGTCCCCGCGCCGTTCACAATCATCGATGAGGGCGCCGCGATTTTTGCTGACGTCAAAATCGGGTCGTTTGTGAGAGTGCACGCGGGTGCCCGGGTTCACGAGGGCTGTGTCGTCGGCGACCACGTCACTGTCGGCGCTGGCGTTGAGCTGCACGACGGCGTCGTCGTCTCCGACTTCGCATTCGTCGGCAAGGAGCCGAGCCAAACGCACGACGGCGCTGGCGACGTGGAACCCCCGATAGGTGCCTCGGTCGGGGAATGCTCGATCGTGGGCAGCCACGTGGTCATCGAGGCGGGATCGGTCGTTGGAAAGCGATGTCGCGTGGGTGACGCCTCCGGAATCGCTGAGCAGTGTGTCTTGGGCGATGACGTGACGGTCGGGCGTGGCGTGACGCTGGAGCGTGGCGTCAGCGTTGGCGATGGCGCTGCTCTCGGAGCGGGGTCCTTCGTTTCTGCTGGCGCGGCGATTGGAGCAGGCGATGTGGTGCCTCCCAACGCCGTCATCACGTCACAGGGAACGCCCTAGCGCGTGGTAACGAGTCGGCCACACCCTGCTTAAGGACGGGCCTGGCTGCGTGCAGGCGGCACCTCGTTTGCTCTGCAGATGGCTTCCGCGAGGCGCATGGCGTGTCTGCGGAATTCCGCACGCGGTAAGATGGTAATTCGGATTGGCGTGTAGCAATCCGGGATAGCGGTAGTCGACGGGAGATGCATGGGCAGGCACACACAGGGAAGCGCGTCGGGCGGTCCGAGCGGCGAGGGTAGACGCAGGGGCGCCGACGCCGGGAAGCGCCGCGTGCCTGCCGAGAGACGACGCACCCCCGGGGAGCGCGCGACATCTACTGGTGCGAGGGGTGCCAGCGACTCCTACCAGCTCGAGGATCCAGCTTCTCGGCGACGGGGATCTTTGGAGGCCGCGCCGGCGCGTCTGAGAAATGAGCGGGACCGTCGCCGGATGCGCGTGAAGCGAATCGCTGCCATTGTGGTCGCGGTCATCATCGTGCTTATCGTGCTCGCGGGCGGCGGCGTGTTCGCGTACGCCCAGCACATCCAAAAGACCATGCAGAGCACCATCGTCAATCAACAGAAGCTCGCTCCGCTGCTCAAACCCGCCGAGCCCCTGAAGCCGTTCACGCTCCTGCTTCTGGGCGCTGACCATAGGAAGGGTGAGACAGCGTACCGGACCGACACCATCATTCTTGCGAAGGTCGATCCCGTACAGCGCAAGATCTGGTTGCTGTCGATTCCGCGCGACACGAAAGTGCTGATTCCAGGCCACGGCTACAACAAGATCAACGCGTCTCATTCCCTGGGCGGCCCCGAACTGACAATCCAGACCGTAGAGGATTTCACCGGTGTGCCGATCAACCACTACATGGAGGTCAACTTCCGCGGCTTCCAAGAGGCGGTCGACGCTCTCGGTGGTGTCTGGGTCAACGTGCCCCAGGCAATCAATGACAAGAAGGCGGCAAGTCAGAGCGTCCACCAGCGAGCGGCCAAGATTCCCGCAGGCTATCAGCTCCTGAATGGTGAGCACGCGCTCACCTTCGTCCGCACCCGAGCCTTCGCCGACGCAGATATCTCGCGCATGAAGGATCAGCAGATATTCTTCAAGGCGCTTGCCGATCAGCTCGCAAAGACCGACGTCACCAAGATGATTCGCGTTATCAACGCCGTTGCTCCCAACATTCAGACAGATATGTCGCTTGTTCAGATGATCAAGACCGCAGTCGCGCTCAAGAGTGCTGGATCGGCAAACCTCTACACGGCCACGATCGACGGTGACTGGAAGAGCCCCTTCATCTACACCAACGCGACATTGAAGAAGAAGCTGCTTGGTGACTTCAAGGCTGGACGCAGCTTTGAGCCGACTCCGTCTGCTCCCGCATCGAGTACCGCGGGAGCGTCGAAGAAGGGAGCCGCGACCGCTGCTGCCACCGCTCCTAGCGTTGCAAAGAAGCCCTCGGCAATCAACGTCACCATCCGTAACGGTGCGGGGATTTCTGGAATCGCGAAACAGGCCAGCCTCATCCTGAAGGCGAAAGGATTCGCCGTCGGTGAGACCGGAAATGCCAACCAGAGCGTCTACAAGAAGACTCTGGTGGTCTACAAGACCGATCGGGCATCCGCCGAGCTGCTCGCCGGGTCACTGATGCCGGGGACTACGGTCGTGGAGAGCCGAGGGATGTACACATTTCCCACCGAGATTCTTCTGGTTGTCGGCAAGGACTGGGATGCCGGCAAGATTCCGGTCGCCCAAGTCTCGACAAACTAGCCCATGGAGAGGCGTGACTCCTGCCAGTTCGGCCTCGTGAGGGCGAATGCATCATGAGCGCGGACTCTGGGTCGCGTGGTCTGGGGCTTAAGCGGCTGGGAAGCAACGCGAGCATGACGTTTGTCGCGAACCTCGCTGCTGCCGCCATCGGCTTCGCCCTGTCGATTCTGCTCACGCGTGGGCTCGGCACCGTCGGGCTCGGCACCTATGCGCTTGCGCTGCTGCTCCCCAACACGATGGTGCTGTGGCTGGAGTTCGGCATCACCTACGCCAACGTCTTCCACATCGGCCGAGGCGACGTCAACGCTCGTGAGGTCATGCGGGCGAACTTGTGGATCTGGGGTTTCGTCACCGCGATCGGTCTGGCCGCCGCCGGCGTGATCATCTACGTCAAGGGAGCTCAGTGGTTCCCCGGTATTCCGACCGCGATGATGGTTGTGGCGGTATTTTCGTTCCCCCCCAACCTCCTGCAGTTCTACTGCCGATCCATTCTCCAGGGCTATCAGGACTTCAGGCGCTATAACTACCTCACGGTTATCGTGCAGCTTACGACCTTCGTGCTGTCGGCAGTTCTCATTTTGGGGTTTCACCTCGGCGTTGGTGCCGTGCTGGGCGCTTTCCTGCTGGGCCAGGTACTGTCACTTCTCTTCACGGTGGTCGCGCTTGCTCCTTATCTGAAAGACGCCCCAAAGGGCGAGGTTCGCGAGCACTGGTGGAGCTACGGTCGACATGCCGTGAGCTACGGCTGGAAACAGCATCTTGGCGCTGTCGCCGCGTTCGTCAACTATCGGGTCGACCTCTTCTTCGTCAACCTGATGCTCGGCCCAGCCACGGCGGGCGTGTACTACATCTCCATTCAGCTTGGTGAAAGCATGTGGATGATCTCGAAGGTCGTCAGCACCGTGCTTCTGCCGCGCCTCGCCGAGCTCCACGATGAAGAGCAGACACGACTCGAGCTGACGCCGCTCATCACGCGACTCGTGTTCTGCTTCACGCTCGCCTGTGCGGTGGTGGTCGGGTTGCTGTCGCCTTGGATAGTCCGCCTCTGGGGACCGGAAGCGACGATGGCCGCCAATGCGCTGGTGTGGTTGCTGCCGGGAATCGTCATGGGTGCTGCGACGCGCATCGTCGCCTACGACTTCTCGGCGCGGGGTAAGCCCATCTACAACTCGTACCTCTCGATCGTCGTCATGGTCATCAACGTTATCGCCAACGTGATTCTCATTCCGCGTCTCGGCATGATTGGTGGCGCCATTTCGACGACGATCGCCTACACCGCGAACTCTGTGGCAACCGCTGTCCTCTACCGACGTTTCAGCGATCTGCCCACGTGGAAGCTGTTTGTGATGCAGCGAGAGGACTTCGTGTTGCTCGGGGAAGCGGGATCGCTGGCGATCAAGCGGTTCAAGGGCAAGAGGGCCGGCTAGTGGGGAAGCGGATCCTGCTCATCACAACCGAGTACCCTCCCATCACTGGCGGCATCGGTACCTATTGCGCTCAGATCGCAGCTGCCGCGATTCGCAATGGCCATGAGGTCACGGTGCTTGCGCCCGACTACGGCCGTTCTTGCGACGACGCGTCCGGGGACGGCAAGCCGACGGTCATTCGGTACCGCGGCGGGTCGTACTCAGTGAGGAGCTTCCCCAAGCTTCTCGCGCAGGTGTGGCGCCACGCGGACCCACGCCGCTACGACGTCATCCATGCAATCGATTGGCCCGCTGGTGTGGTGCTCGGCTTCATCAACCGGTTTCGGCGGGTGCCCTACCGAGTGACCGTTCACGGCACCGAGATCCTCTTGATGCCTGACTCCCGCCAGATCAAGCTTTTGGGGCGCAACTTCTTCAGCGCTCCGGACTTGATTCTGACCAACAGCCGATTCACCAAGTCCCTCCTTCTCGACAGGTTCCCTTCTGTCGATCCCAATCGCGCCAAAGTGACCCTCCTTGGAGTCGAGGAGTACTGGTTCCAGCCCGCCAACAACCCCGCGGGAGTTCTTGCGAAGTACGGCATCGCGGCCGACCGAGCATGCATCCTCACGGTTGGCAGGCTCGATGAGCGCAAGGGCCATAGGCTGGTGTTCAGAGCTCTGAGCGCCCTGCCCAAATCTGTCGCCGAGAAGGCTATCTATGTTGTGGTCGGGAAGGGCAACGAAGAGTACACGGCTGAACTCCATCGGCTTGCTCGGGAATGCCCGGTTCCCACCGTCTTCACCGGAGCGGTCACCAACGAGGATCTGCGGGCGTTGTACGCATCAGCTCAGCTCTTCTGCATGCCGGGGGAGCCACATCCCCGTCGCGTCGAGGGGTTCGGCCTGGTGTACTTGGAGGCCGCCGCGCAGGGGGTGGCGGCCATAGCCTCAAGGCTCGGCGCAATCCCAGAGGTCGTTGTCGACGGCGAGACCGGCATCGTTATCGAGCCGATGGATCACACTGCTCTCGGCACCGCCGTTCTGCAGTTCATTCAAGACCCCGCCTTTGCACAGCGGCTCGGCGAGAATGCGAGGAAGTGGGCTTCCGGGTTCTCGTGGCACAGATGCGCCCAGGAAACCTACGACGAACAGTAGGTTTGCTTGACTGAGATTCAACCACGCTTAGAATTGCCACTACGGATGTCCTCCCCGACATCCACCTGACCCTCTCCACTGGAGGCCTCGTGCAGATTTTCGACAAGAAGTACCGTCTCTTTGGCGTCATCAACATCATCGACCTTGTGGTCGTTATCGCACTCGTAGTCGGTGGGCTGGTCGTCTGGAAGGTGCTGTGGGGAGGCAACTCCTCGGCGGAGCCCGTCACCGCACTGAGGGATGTCGAGTACACCATTTTGTGCAGCGCTCTGCGCAACTACTCCGAAGGCCAGATCAGGGTGGGAGATCCCGTGTCGACCAAGACATCAGGCAAGGTCATCGGAACGGTCGCATCTGTGGCGAGCACGATGACACCCGGTGATGTCTTCAACGTGAAGACCGGCAAGATTGAGGCCTACAACAGCACGTACGCTACCGACGTCTACATCAGGGTGAAGGCAAAGGGCGACCCCACTTCCACGGGCGTGAGCGTTGGGAATACTCAGATCCGAAACAACGAGATCATCCAGGTGGTCACTCCGACATTTCAGTGCGACACGGCCATCGCGACCGATTTGTTGATCGGTGGGGAGTAGCGGGTGTCGTTGCGGATGACCGAGTCCCACGCGAGAAGTATCGCGGCGATCGGTCTAGCACTACTCATCCTCGCCGTGACGACGACCGGTCAGTCTGTCGCGATCGGGCCGGTGTCGGCAGACCCAATCGTGCTTGGCGTGCCACTCGCGATTCTGCTCTGCCTGCCATATGCCAGGTACCGGGGGCTCGGGTCGGTGCCGTCATATCTCCTTGGTCCTGCCGCGCTCGTATTCATGCTGATGGCGATAGTGAGCGTTGCGTGGAGCGGCGCACATGCGGACTCCTACCTCACGGTCGTGCGCTACGCTTCGTACCTCCTGCTGGCCTTCGTGGTCTCCGTTGTCAGCCAAGATGCGCCGTTCCGGCGGTTGATACTTTGGGTTATTGTGCTCAGCGGCGCCGTGACCACCGTGCTCGCCTTCGTACAGTTCTTGAACCCCCCCCCACTCATTCCAGGCGAGGCGTATCTGGGTGAGGACATTAAGACCCGCGTCGCCGGCACCTTCTACAACTCGAACTTCTACGCCGAGTACCTCGTGCTTCTGATTGGCGTCGTGCTCGCCTTGGCCATGACGGAGAAAGGCAAAGGCAGGCTGATCGCTGGCATCATCGGCATCATGGGGGCGGTGACCCTCTTCCTGACTTACACGCGCGGCAGCTGGGTCGCCTTGGCAGTTGGCCTGCTCGTCCTCATTGTGCTTACTGACATCCGCTACATCGCGGTGCTGGTGGCTGCGGGGATCGGCGCGGTGGTTGCAGTTCCCGGAGTGCTCACGCGTCTATCGGCCTCGAGCGCCAACGAAAAGACCGCGGACTTCCGGCTTGGACTGTGGAAGGTTGCTGGTGAGGCGATTAGGCGACACCCACTGCTTGGCGTAGGCATAGGCAACTTCCTGGCCGCCTATCGCGAGGTAGTCAGAGCCCGTCCCGACCTCTATGTCGGGTACTTGAGCTTTGGTGCTCACAACGCCTACTTCGCGTTGATGGCCGAGATTGGTGTGATCGGCGGACTTGCCTTTCTGGTCTTGACGTTCACCTACGCGGTGAAGGGTTTGTTCGTGGCGACTCGTGCGAACATCAGCGACGAGGTCAAGTACACGGCACTTGGTTTGAGCGTCGGGCTCATCGGGTTTGTAGTGAATACGTTCACGAGCAACACGTTCCAGCATCCCCAGCCCGCGCTTTTCTTCTGGATCCTCTCGGGAATCGTTGCTGGTTTGGGCGCTGGACTGTGGCAGTCCGACATCCGGCCTGAGCCGTGTCCGCGTGCGGTCGGGGATGGGCTCACGGGAGGTTCCGTCTTCACGTCGTGGGTGAGCCATGCGCGCTGCGCTCTCGATACGCTGTGGCGCGAAAGCTTTGTCTTTTCCCGCGTTGCATTGCCCGAGAAGCCGCAAGATGGCTGGTTTGCCTCAAGCATCTTCATGCGGATACTGTTCGGTTCCGGCGGCGCCGATACCCGGAAGAGCGGTTGATCCGATGGCCCGCGCAAAAGTCGTCCCCGCGTCAGGGCAGGTCGCATGCGTTTCTCGGTAGTGATTCCCGCCTACAACGCGTGCGAGACGCTTGAGTCGACCGTGGCCTCAGCGTTGGGGCAGGATTTCGACGACTTCGAGGTCGTCATCTCAGATGACGGCTCAACAGACGATACGCTCGTCCTCGCCCGTTCGCTTGCGGCCGCCGACCCACGCGTGCATGTGGTGACCGCCGAGAACGGCGGCTGCGCAGCAGCGCGCAACCGAGCTTTTGAGGCCGCCAGCGGCGACTACTGTGTGCCACTGGACTCCGACGACCAGCTCGTGCCCAACTGTCTTTCGGCGATGTCGGCATTCATTGATGCTCGGTCCGGATTCGACATCTACTCATCCAACGGCACGCGCCTGATGCCAGATGGACGTTCCGAGCCGTTCTTCACGGGTTCGGCATACGCGAGCGAGACCTCGTGGACCCTTGATGACATCATCAGCGTCAACCGGATCAACATAACCTCGGCCGTGCGTCGTGATCTGTGGACACGCGTCGGCGGATTCACCTCTGGGCTTCGCTACGCTGAGGACTATGACTTTTGGCTGCGTTCGCTGTCGCTCGGTGCGCGCCAGATCTACACGCCGCAGCGCCTCGGGATCTATTTGAACCGGGCCGGAGGCAAGTCAAAGAACCGCATTCCACACGCAGAGGCGCAGGTCGGGATATTTACTCGGCTGGCCTCGATGCCCGAGCTCAACGACGTTCAGCGCGAGCTCTGTGCACGTAAGATAGCCTTGCTCCGCACTCGAATCGCGCGCATCGAGCTAGAGGCGCGTCTCAAGAAGGGCGAATATGGCGGCGCGCGACGTGCCTATCTCGGCGTTCGATCCGCCTACCTCTCGCAACCGATGTATGCTGCCGGCCTCGCCCTGATGCTTGTGAGCCCTCGCCTGTACACTTCATTCTTCAGCCGCCGCGACGCTCGGAGGACCAGCGCATGAGCGAGCCGCGTTCTGTTCCGCCGTTGCGAGTCCTCATGCTCTCCAACATGTATCCGTCCGCCGAGGAGCCCGGCTACGGATCGTTCATCAAACGGCAAGAGGGTGAGCTGATTGACCGCTATGGCGTCGAGATCAAGCTCATCGCGACCGCGCGCCGTGGTGAGGGACTGGCGAATTTCAGAAAGTACTTTTGGCTCCTACGAATGACCGTCTTGGCCACCATCAGGGGCGATTATGACCTCGTGCACGCCCACTACCTCATGCCGGTCGCCGCTTTCGCCCTCATCCCCGCTGGCATTCGACGAAAGCCGCTCGTCATTACAGCGCACGGCACCGACATCTTCTCGGGCATGGTCTGGCCCTGGAAGCCGCTTATCGCCCGAGCGCTTCGGTCTGCATGCCGCGTGATCGTCGTGTCGGAGTTCCTCGCAGCGCGAATGGCCGAGAATTTCGGCGTTGAGCAGACGTCGGCGCGCGAATTCGTTGTGGCCAACATGGGGGTCAACACAGGGCGGTTTACCCCCGGCGACACCGCAGCGCTCAAGGAGGCGGCCGGCATCCCAGCTGGCATCGCCCACCTGCTGTTTGTGGGCAACTTTGTGGAGCAGAAGGGCGTCGTCGACCTCGCTCGAGCTCTCGTGATCCTGGGCGAGCGGGGAGTGGAGTTCCGGGCCACGTTGCTTGGGCATGGTCCGGAGATGCCCCAAGTTCAGCGAATCGTCGAGCCGCTGGGGGCTGCGGTGCAGCTTAGGACCGTCATTTCGCACGAGATGCTGGTGGATGTGTTTCGCTCGGCCGATCTCTTTGTGCTGCCGTCGCGCCGAGAGGGAGTTGGCCTGCTGGTCTGCCTGGAAGCGCTCTCGTGCGGCGTTCCCGTCGTTGCCGGTCGGGCTGGTGGTCTGCCTGAGATTGTTCGCGACGGTGAGAACGGCATGCTGGTAAAGCCCGAGGATCCTGCCGCACTTGCTGACACCATCCAGGCCCTGATCGAGCACCCAGAGAAGCTTTCTGCTCTTGCCGCAGCCGCCCGAGCGAGCGCACTACCGTACAGTGAGGCGTCGCAGGCCGAGAAGGTCCACCGGGTCTACGAGGAGTGTGTCGGTCGCTGATGCGTATCTGGATCGACATCACGAATTCGCCGCACGCGCTCTTCTTCGATCCGGTGATTCACGATCTTCGCGCGGCGGGCCATCAGGTGTCCGTGACGGCTCGCGACTACGCGCAGACCGTTGACCTGCTCGGACAACGGGGCATCGAGTACTCGCTCATTGGCCGACACCGCGGAGCCAACGCGTCAGCCAAGGCGATTGGCCTCCTCAGCCGCTCGGCTGCGCTGATTGCCTACGGGCGTGGCAAGCGTTTTGACGTTGCGTTCAGCCACAACTCAAACGATCTCGCCGTCGCTGCCTGGGTACTCAGAATTCCGCACATGGTTGTGCACGACTACGAACATGCGCAGGCTTCCTACGCGGTGAACGCACGCCTTGCAACGCGAATCTTGGTACCGGAGGCCATCCCATCGGCTGCGATCATTGCGCACGGCGCACGCGCTGCGAAAGTCGGTCATTTTCCCGGGCTCAAGGAGCATGTCTATCTGGGTCCCGATACGCCCACCCAGGATCTACGCGAGTCCCTCGGCGCGACAGAAGACAAGGTGCTCGCCGTCCTCAGGCCGCCGGCCACGATGTCGGCCTACCATCTGGGCTTTGGCAACGAGCTGTTCTCGCAGCTGATCCTGGCGATCGGTGAGCAGCCGGACGTCGCGGCCGTGCTCGTGCCTCGCACCAGAGATCAGGCTGCCGAGCTTGCGCCGACGCTTCCGAGCAACGTGCTCGTTCCAGACGGTGTGCTCGACGGTCCGTCGCTCATCCGCAGTGCAGATCTCGTGATCTCGGCGGGCGGAACGATGAATCGCGAAGCCGCCGTTCTCGGGACTCCGGCCTACACCGTCTTTGCGGGTAAGCAAGGCGCCGTCGATGACGATCTGATCGGGCGAGGTCTCTTGGTCGATGCGCGTGAAATCGAGGACGTGAAGTTCTTACGCAAGCAGCCGGCAAGTGGCTGGCTCGTAGAGAATCGGAGCATCATCCTCGACGAGCTCTATCGACTTGCTCGGCGCTGACACAATCAGCCCGCGCGATGCGCTCCCGCTCGCCCGACGGCCATGTATACGAGGCCTGCGTCCATGACGGCCGTGGAGTCCAGCGCGTTGCGACCGTCGAACA
>JBAXEO010000030.1:0-17092 GCA_037140395.1 Coriobacteriia bacterium | reverse complement strand
CGGCTTGCCGGCATGCACGGCAACCAGCAGGTTGTCGACATTGCCGCGACCGAAGGGCACCTCGCACACGACGATGGCGTCGGCTCGCTCGGCAAGCTTCGCTGCGATGATGCCGGCTTCGGAATCCATAGGAGCAAACGGCGGAATCTGGGCGTACTCAACGCGCAGCGCCTCGGCCATGACCTGGTCGGCATCGCCGACGTTCAGAGCACCCGAGCTGACCTCCCAACCTTCGAGCACGAGCCGACGCATAAGCGGCGCCGCCACACCGGAGCCGCCAATCACCATGACCCGGCCGCGCGTCTCCCCCATCACGGCCGCCTCGCGCAGCACCGGCGTCACGCTGACGGCACCGGTCACGACGTCGGTCCCGACCACCGCGCGTACACCAAATACGTCGCGAAGCGCGTCGGCGGTGATGACACGCTCAGGCGACTCCGCCATGCCAAGGCGACCGGAGTCGACGATGGCGATGCGGTCCGAGTAGCGCGCAGCGAGATCCAGGTCGTGGAAGACCGCGAGCACGGCCATACCCTCGTCGGCGAGTGAGCGCGTGAGGTCGAGCACCTGCATGCGGTGGTTCAGGTCGAGATGGCTTGTCGGCTCGTCGAGCAACAGCACGCGAGGCTCTTGGGCGAGCGCCTGCGCCAGCGCAAGACGCTGCAGGTCGCCGCCGGAGAGCTGGTCGGCCGGCTTGTCGGCGAGACGGAGCGTGTCGGTAAGCATCATCGCGCGCTGAACCACCTCGCGGTCATGGTCGCTCGGCGCCGAGAATCGTGCGATGTGCGGATGGCGTCCCATCGCGACGAAGTCCCGCGCAGACACCGAGAACGCCGCGCTGACCTGCTGCGTCAGCACCGCCACAACCCGGGCGCGCTCGAGCGGCGGCATCGTTGAAACGCCACGACCAGCAAGCACGATCTCCCCTCCGAGCAGCTCGGCGTCGCCAGTCACCGCCCGCAACAGCGTGGACTTCCCCGCCCCGTTGGGCCCCACGAGGCCGACCACCTCGCCAGCGCGGACGGAGAGGTCGGCGCCTCGTACCACGAGGGAACCTGAATAGCCCACATCGGCTCCACGGTATTCAAGGAGCGCTACAGCCGAAGCGGGTGTCGCATCCCGTAGCGAAGACTCCGCAGCCGCGGCGCTCTCCCGCGGCGAGGACCCTGAGCGAAGGGATGCGTCACCCGCCCTACCTAGACTGTCTCTCATCGGGACCTCTCCCCCCTGACGAGGAGCCATATGAAGAACGGTCCGCCCAGGACTGCGGTCACGATTCCCACCGGAATCTCTATCGGCGCGATGATCGTGCGCGCGATGAGATCGGCGAGTACTAGAACGATTGCGCCTGTTAGGAGCGATGCGGGCAGCAGGCGTCGGTGGTCCGGGCCCAGCACGATGCGCACCATGTGCGGCACCATCAGGCCGACGAAGCCGATCAGCCCAGCGACCGCTACTGCGGCTGCCGTGAGCAGCGACGCGGCAGCCAGCATCACCAGCTTGAATCGCTCGACCGACAGGCCCAAGTGCCCGGCGCGTTCGTCACCCAAAAGCATCAGGTCGAGCTCGCGTGTGGACAGCAATGGCACGAGCACACCGAGCACAAACATCGGCGCAATCATGATGACGTAGCCCCAGGTAGCCGCCGAGAACCCGCCCATCATCCAGTACACGATTGCCGCCATCTGCTCGCGCGCGAGCACCATGACAAACGACGTCACGGCAGCCAGAGTGTAGGACAGCGCGACGCCAGCCAGCAGTAGCGACGTCGGGTCGAGTCGGCCGCGAACATTGGCGAGGCGTACCACTAGCAGCATCGTCAGCATCGCGCCAGCGAAGGCGGCGACTGGCACCGCACCGAATCTCAACGCCGTCGCGCCGGCTGTCAGCACGAGCGCGATCATCGCCCCGAGTCCCGCGCCGCTGGAGATGCCCAGGATGTAGGGGTCGGCAAGCGGGTTTCTGAAGAGCGCCTGGTAGAGCGTTCCTGCGCCTGCGAGTGATGCCCCGACGAGCGCGGCGAGCAGGACGCGCGGCAGTCGCACATCGATGACGACGGTGCCGGCTAGCCCGGTGGGAAGCCCTCGAACGCCTCGCCCGATCGCCGCGATGACTTCCGAGAGCGGAAGCGGGACGGCCCCAAAGGCAGTGCCAGACACGATCGCAACCAAGAGCCCGAGCGTCAGCAGGAACATCACTACAGCTGGGCGCATCTGTCGGCGGGCATGACTCACGCGCGCGCTACTTCGCCGCGAAGGCGTCGGGGTGGAGGCCCTCGGCAATCTGCTTGAGGCCCTGGACGAAGCGAGGACCAGGGCGCGACACGAGGTTGTCATCGAGGATGACGATGCGATCGTTCTTGACGGCAGCGAGCTTGCTGAAGCCGGCTCGGCTCTTGAGCGCGTTCGGATCGCTCATCGAGCCTTTGGTCGCCAGGTAGACCTGCGGGTCTGCCGCGATGAGCTGCTCGGATGAGTAGGCGACGTAGCCTGGCTGTGTCACGACGTTGGTACCGCCGGCAAGCGCGACGAGCTCGTCGATGAGCGTGCCCTTTCCGACCGTGAAGAGCGGATTCTGCCCAATCTCGACAAACGCGGTCACCGGCGCTGCCGTCGAGACGGCCGATCGCACCGCCGCGACATCGGCCTTCATCCCGGCGATGAGCTTGTCGGCGGGCGCGGTGGCGCCGGTTACTTTGCCGACGCGCTCGATGTCGGCGTAGACGCCAGCGATGTTCTGCGGGTCGATGACCACAACCGTTGCGCCGAGAGCCTGAAGCTTGGCGACCATCTCGGCCTGCACGCCTGAGGTGGCAAGCACCAGGTCCGGCTTGGCCGCGGCGATGGCCTCGAGATTGGGACTGGCGAAGTCGCCTACCTTGGCGATGCTCGTGACCTCTGCGGGATAGTCGTCATAGGTCGTGACGCCAACCACCTTGTCGCCCAAGCCAAGCGCAAAAGCGATCTCGGTGTTGGCAGGTGCGAGCGAAACGATGCGCTGCGGCTCGGACTTCATGGTGACGGTACGACTCGCGTCGTCGGTGATGGTGACCGGAAACGCAGCGGCTGCGCTGCCTGAGGTACTGGCGGGTTTCTCGGCAGTGGTCGAACCGCAGCCAGTAAGCGTCAGGCTGAGCAGCGCGATGCCCAGCGCAAGGGCGACGGCGGCGGCGCGGAGGGCGGCCGAACGGAGCGAGCGTGTCGAGCGGGCCGGGCGTGAGTGCGTGATGCGGGTCATGCGTCCTCCTAGGGTGGGGTCGGTTGACGCCTCCCGTACACGCAAAAAGCCCGCTACTCCGAATGCAAATCCGGTGAGCGGGCCTCCAGGGTGAAGCGGAGCGGTTCGGGGAGTCGGCCCTCCGTGAGAGGGCGAGCCGATTCCGCGAGCCGGCCTTTGTCCTCGAAGGCCGCGTCGCGCATCATCCGGCAGGTCTCCTGACTTCAGCGGCCGACGTGCGGCTGCTTCACAGTGGCGGGCACCGTCTCGGATTCGCACCGAGTTCCCTATTCTCCCGCAGACTTCGCGGGCACCGAATGACGCCTATTCGATTGTCAGTGAGCCAAAGTGTAGCGAAGGCCGCCGAGCACTGCCACCCGTAAGCCGGCTAGAACAGTTCGCCGATCGCCTCGCTTGCCGTAGCCGCAGCGTGGTCGGCCAAGAAGTCGTCGACGGTGAGGTAGATCGTCGGCTCCATGGGCCAGCCGAGAAGGCCCAGCGCCTCGAGCACGGCATCGAGCAAGATGCGATGCTTCACGAACAGCGCGAGCATCTGCGTGTCGAGAGTCCCATCAGTCGCCCGAAGCGAGCGCCGCGCGTCTGGCGTGTGCACAGCGATGTCCGTGCACTCGTGGCCGCGTCCCACAAATTCGACACCGAAGACGCCATCAGAGGTCTCAAAGACCCGCCGATACGAGCGCCCGGTGTCCTCATAACGATCGGCGCGGGTCAGCATGTCGAGCACTTCACCGGTGCGAAACGGGACCGACGGCAGCTCGGCGAGCACCTCGCGCAAGTTGGCGAGTAGTAGGAGCTCAGGATCGTCGATAGTGCCTCTGAGCAGGACGAAGGCGATGGTTGCCTCGGATTGGGAGTCAGCGACAAGCAGGCTTCTGACGAGCTGCGCATCGGCGTCAGATCCTTCGAGGACGCGCATCGCTCGCCGTGTATCGGCCATGAGTTCTCGCCCTGCCCTTTGCTGGGGACCCTAGGCTTGGAACCTACCCACTCGCGTGTCGGAAGTCACCAGCGAAAACCCTCGGGCGCCTAGGATTCCTCGGCAGGTAGCGGCATGGACGGCGCAGCAATCTGGGGGCCGATATAGCGGCTCACGAGCCAGGAAAGCAGTAGCGTGATCGCGAGAACCGACAAGACGATTCCAAAGAACGGGCCCTTGATCTCGAAACCGGAGTTGAGCACGGGGCTGTCGGGATGCAGGGCGCGCTTGGCCGGGTCGAGAAAAATGTCGCTCAGGAGCACGACACCGATGGCGACAAAGATGACGTCCGCGATCGCTTTGTGCGTGCGGTTCTCAAGGACAAGCCAGTCGAGCAGAAGCAGGATCGCCACGCAGAGCAGGATGATCATCTGCGCCACGAGGCGAGGATCCTGCATCACCGAGGAGAGTGGCGACTCCTTGGAGCCCGTGAAGTCCCACGTGTTGAGCGCTGCCATGAGGCCGAGCACGCTGTTGAGGAGCCAGAGCGGTGCCGCGATGGAGCGCAGCCCGACCTCCCAAGCGTAGACCCCGTCACGCCGAGTAGCGAGATAGGCTACGGCCACAATTCCCATCAAGACGAACAGCATCAGGTCGACCCAGGTCGACGCGCCATGGAACAGCGGCAGCTTGACCTTGTCGCCAAGCCCCTTGACCGCGGGGATGGTGTAGAGCAGGTAGGCGACCACTGCTGACAGGACCACAACCGCCGCAGCAACAACTCCGACGGTGACCGAGGAGGGTTTCGTGTTCATCGGCAAATCTCCAAGCATGTGTTCGCGGAAAGGGCACGCGCTAGTCTAGCAGCACAAGAGTATCCCGCCGAGGCGGCTCGGCAGAGGATACGCAAGCGTTTTGCTACGATGAAACTCGATTCCACCGCGTGAATTCGCAGGCGCCTACGAAGGGCATCCTCATGGACGACATCGACCGCACACTGCTGTCAACGCTACAAGACGACGCGCGTTGCTCCTACGCGGAACTCGGGCGCCAGGTAGGGCTCTCGGCACCTGCCGTGGCCGAACGCGTTCGTCGTCTTGAGACGAGCGGAGTCGTAACCGGCTACCATGCCGCCATCGATCTGAAAAAGGCTGGCTACGGCATCGTGGGATTCGTTCGTCTGTCATCCCCCCAGGAGCTCGCGCATCAACTCGAGCGGCTCGCCGTCGAGACTCCTGAAGTGCTTGAGTTCCACCGCGTAACCGGAACCGAGGGGTTTGTGATGAAGGTGGGAGTCACTTCAATCGAGCACCTCGAACGCATCGTGGTGAAGTTCCTGCCGTACGGACAGACCACCACGTCGATCGTGCTCTCGTCGCCGGTGACTTGGCGCAAGGTGGAGTTCGGGGGCTAAAGCCTGCCGTCGGTCCATCACGTAGGCGCGGCACGCCTACGTCGCCAGCGCACAATCGCCCACACTGCAAGCGCAATCCCGACGACAACCACCAAGAACGTCAGCACTGGCAGCACAAACGCCATCACCGTGATGCCTGCCGCGCCAACGTCCTCGGCTGTGGAGACGACCGGCGCTCCAGCTCCGCCGCTCACGGCGTTGATAACCGGCCGTGCCGAGGCTTTGACGGCATGCACGCCGCCCGCGATAAGCACGCCCGCCGCGAGCAGGAGCCACGGCTCGATGCGCCCATCACCGGAGGCCGAAATCGCCACGAGTCCACCTGCAGCCGGACGGACGAATGTCTGGATGACATCGTTGACGGGATCGACTGCCGGGACCTTGTCGGCGACGAGTTCGACCAGCAGCAGAACCCCCACGAGCGCGATGAACCACCACGAGCCGAGAAGATCGAAGGGCTGCCGAAGAGTCACCCAACCGAAACGCTCGGCGAGGGCCACGGCGAGCAGGGGGATGTAGGCGTTGACGCCAGCGGGAGCAGCGAGGGTGATTCCGGTGAGGATGTTCACGCGGCCTCCAGGGGGAATCGGGCGGGCGCTCGGCGCGGCAGCGGCTGGCGCAACCTGCTCCGTATTCTACCTGCTCAGCGACCTCTCGTCGCAGCGCTTCCTCGCGCGCGACGTCCGCGCATGGTCGCTACGCCCGCCCGCACTTCCAGTCCGCGAGTGCGCGCGCCGCAGCGTCAACCGTCAACTCGGGTGCGGGCGCGCCGGGGTCCAGGGCCCGAAGCCGCGCGAACATCTCGGCAAGTAATGGCGGGCGAATGTTGCCGCCAGCGAGCACGTCGGGATGCGCAAAGACCTCGGCCGGCGTGCCCTCGAGCACGATCGCTCCGCCGCTCGCGAGCACGTAGCAGTAGTCGGCGAACTCGGGCACGGTGTCGATGTCATGTGTGGACATGATCACGGTGCCGCCCTGCTCGGCGTGCTCGCAAATCAGCGCGATCAGCTCGCCGCGTGAGGCCGGGTCGAGGCCCTCGAACGGCTCGTCGAGCACCAGCAGCTCGGGGTCCATCACCAGCGCGCCTGCCAGCGCCACCTTTCGCTTCTCCCCACCGGACAGGTTGTGCGGGACGCGCGCCGACAGATGCTCGATACCCAGCCTCGCCAGTACCGCCGAGACCCGCTCGCGCACCTGGGGCTCGGGCATGCCGTACTGCCTCGGCGAGAAGGCGACATCGTCGAGCACGCTCGGAGCCAGAATCTGCTCGTCGACGTTTTGGAGCACCACACCGATGCGCTTTCGCACGTCCTTCCAATGCCGCGCCGGATCCACGCCAAAGACTTCGACGATACCTTCTTCACTACGCAACAGGCCCAGCAGGTGAAACAACATCGTGGTCTTGCCTGAGCCATTAGGGCCGAGCACGGCGACGCGCTGACCTTTACGAGCGACGACATCCAGACCGCACAGCGCGACCTCGGTGCCGTCCTCGTAGCGGTGCTTGACGCAGCTGACCCGCACGACCTCGTCGGGCGAGGATGCAGGATGGGAGTGCGAATGCGAGTGAGCGTGGACGCCGATGCTGTCGCTCATACCGGTTCCTTTCGAAAGACGCGCCAAGCTAGGGCGACTACAAGCAGCACCATCGCCACTAGCGGTGGAATCCACGCATACGGATTGAGGCCGGGCCACCAAATCCGCCACGCGACCGCCATCACGCCGATCGCTGCACCCACAATCGCCACGCCGCGGTCTATCCACGCCGAGACGGACGGTTGCGGGGTCACGACAAGGCGTCCGTCGTAGCCGCGCAGGTACATGACGTCGTGGGTGCGCTGCGACAGATCGATGGAGTAGAGCAGCACGCCGCCCAACGACCGCGTGATGGTCGCCGCCGAGCGAATTGGGTTCGCGCCAATCAGCCCAGCACGAAGCCTGACCGCCGTCAGCGTGTGTGAAAACTTCTCGAGCAGCAGAAAGAGCGAGCGGTAGGTCATGAGCAGCGCGTCCCCGATGACCGCAGGTAGCACTCGCTGAATCGGCGCAAAAACCTGCGGATACGGTGTAGTGAACATCAGTAGCACGGCAACCAGTGCCGCAGTGATCGCCTTCAGGATGATCAGTGAGGCGGAGAGCAGATCCGTGGCGACCGCGAAGGAGTAGATCGCGCCGAAGATACCCGGGTACAGCGCCAGAAGGAGCATCGGGCGCCACGGGAGCCGCAGTGCGACGATCACGGCGACCAGGGTCAGCGCAATTCCCCCGACCACCAACACGTTCGCACTGGCCACAACCCCCGTCAGCACCAGAGCGAACGCGAGGAGCTTGGCCCCCGGAACCGCCCGATGAAGCACCGAGGTGCCTCGCGTCGCCGATGCATCAACCCGAGCAATATCCACTACGTGTGCGTCCCCTCGTCGCCCAGAGGCGCGCGCACCGGCTCTGCCGAGGCCCCCTCAAAGACCAGCCCCGGTCTAACGCGAGCGACAAACCCCACAATCAGGGCAGTAATGAGGGCCTCAATGAGCCAGCCCACCGATCCGAGCAGATAGACCATGATCGCAAACCTGGCCACCGGGAGCTTCGGCGCTGGCTGCTCCGCTTGGGGGGCGACTATCACATTAGTGACCACCCCGCCTCCAAACGGATTGGCAAAGCTCAAGGTAGCCGGGTTGAACGCTCCAGACTCACGTGTGGCGGCAGGGCTGCCACCGAGCGCCACAATTCCCACCAGCAGCGTGGTCGACACGATCAGCGCGAGGACGGTCGCCCCCGCCGCCGAGACGGCTGGCCGACGCCGGCCGAACACCCTCGCAAACTGCCCAAAGAGGAACCAGCCCACAACCATCTCGGCCACGATGACCAGAGTGTTGAGGCCAATGACGGTCACGCCTCCGTGGCCAACCAGCGCGAGCATCACATTCACGATGAGCGCCGTGATGATGGAGAGCCATGGACCCAAGAGGATGCCCGCGAGCACCGTCAGGTTGATGTGGTACGCGATCGGGATGATCTCGCTCGACATCCCCACCAGCATGAGCGCCGCCATCGCACCAACAAGAGGGATGCGACGACGTAGGTCATGGTTGGAGGCTCGGCGAACAGCCAGCGCCGTTAGGGCACCTGCCGCAATCCAACCCACCGCAATCAGCCACAGCGGTAAGACGCCGTCGGGGATGTGGATGTGGGACACCTCTAGCCCTCCCCGCCAGTGACGCAGTCGGGGCACAGGCCGTAGAGCGTGACGTCGTGCCCAGTGACCACGAAACCGCTTGCAGTCTCGACGGTGCCGACGACGGCCGTGAGCGGGCAATCGGCAGGCTCAATGCGACCGCAAGAAGTACAGATGAGGTGATGGTGATGGTGATCGCCGGCACTGCATCGCGCGAAGAGCGCGCTGCCGCTTCGTTCGCCGACCCGCTCGAGCCACCCGGACTCCTCCAGCGCCGCGACAGCCCGGTAGACGGTTGCGACTCCCACGGTCGCATCGCACCGACGGGCCGCGACGGCGAGATCATCGACGGTGAAAGCGCCGCCCATCTGCTCGGCGGCATCAACGATGGTCACGCGTTGCGCGGTCATGCGTCCCGAGCCAAACGCGTGGGAACCCTCTTGAGCGGAAGCAACCATGGGCACACTCCGATAATGAGAACCATTATCACAACCGCTGGAGTATACCCGAAACGTCAGGCGAGACTCTGCTCCCCAGCAATCGCCGCCAGGAACACGTCGGCGTAGCGCTCGAGCTTGGCCGCACCCACTCCGTGGCAATCGAGAAACTCATCGCGAGTCGACGGCCTTCGTGCGGCCATGTCGGCAAGCGAGCGATCTGCGAACACGACGTAGGCGGGGACGCCCTGCTCGGCGGCGAGCTTTCGTCGGAGCTCGCGGAGGCGGTCGAACAGCGGCTCATCGACTTCCATACCGTCAACTGCGGCGGGGCGCGACGCGCTCCTTCCGGCCTTGGGCGCCTTGGCCCGAGCGCGCGCAAACCGCAGCTCGACATCACCCTGCAGCACTGGGCGAGCCGTGTCGGTCAACTTGAGCGCCGAGAAGGCCGCGATATCCTGCCGCAGGTAGCCGTGATGAATGAGCTGGCGAATGACGGCGGTCCACTCGTCTGCCGAAGAGTCGGCGCCGACGCCAAAGACCGTCAGCTGGTCGTGGTCCCACTGAGAAACCTTCTCGGTCGCGTGTCCGCGCAGCACGTCGATGACGTGCCCGATGCCGAAGCGCTGGCCTGTGCGATATACCGCCGAGAGCGCCTTCTGCGCATCGACCGTGGCGTCGTAGAGCTGCGGCGGGTCGAGGCAGACGTCGCAGTTGCCGCAATCCTTCTCGGACGGCTCCCCAAAGTAGCCGAGAAGAACGCGGCGGCGGCACGTGGTCGCCTCGGAGAAGCCGATCATGGCATTGAGCTTGTGGAGTTCGATGCGGACCTGCTCGGCGGCGCTGCCGCTCTCGATGAGCATGCGCGCAGTGACGACGTCTTGGAGGCCGTAGAGGCAAAGTGCTTCGGCGGGCAGTCCGTCTCGGCCAGCGCGGCCCGTTTCCTGATAGTAGCCCTCGATGTTCTTGGGCATGTCGTAGTGGACGACAAAGCGCACGTCGGGCTTGTCGATGCCCATTCCGAAGGCAACCGTGGCCACAACCACGCGCACCTCGTCGCGCAGGAAGGCGTCCTGCACGCGAGTGCGCTCGAGCGCGGGCAGCCCGGCCTGATACGGCGCGGCGGCAACGCCATTCGCGCGCAAGCGAGCGGCGACCTGCTGGACGCGCTTGCGGCTCAAGGCGTAGACGATCCCGGAGTCGCCGGGGCGCTCGGCGATGAAGCGCTCGAGCTGCTGGGGGGCGGAGCGCTTCTCGGCAACGGTGTAGCGGATGTTGGGGCGGTCAAAGCCTGCAACGAAGATCGGCGCGTCTCCCAGATGGAGGCGCTCGCGAACGTCCTCGCGCGTCTGGTCGTCGGCCGTGGCGGTCAGCGCAATGAACGGAATCCCTTGGAAGAGCTGAGGCAGCCTGCCCAACCCGACGTAGTCCGGCCTGAAATCATGTCCCCACTGGCTGACGCAGTGCGCCTCGTCGACGGCGAACAGCGCAATCTTCACTGTGCGCAGCAGGTCAAGGAACCCGTCGAGCATCAGGCGCTCGGGGGCGACATAGAGCAGATCGAGTTCGCCCGCTTTCAGCGCCGCGACAACGCTCGACGACTCAGTCCCAGACTGCGACGAGTTCAGGTATGCCGCAGCTACGCCATTCGCGCGCAGCGCGTCGACCTGGTCCTTCATCAGCGAGATGAGCGGCGAGACAACAATCGCAGTCCCCTCGCGAAGGAGTGCCGGGACCTGAAAGCAGAGCGACTTGCCGCCGCCAGTGGGCATGAGCACGAATGCACTGCCGCCGGCGATGATGTGATCGATGATCTCGCGCTGATGCGAGCGGAACTCCGAGTAGCCAAAGACCGAAGAGAGGATCTGGACTGGCGGATCGGCGGCGGTAGCGCGAGCGGACATCTGGCTCTCCTCTCGGCTAGTGTAGATTACATTGTATCGACATCGTATCACCATAGGTATATCATAGTGGTACCATCACCGCCAGAGGCCAAGGAGGCGTCATGATCAAGAAACTTGTGCGCCACGGCAACAGCCGAGCGCTCGTGATCGACAGGCCGATCCTCGAACTCATCGGAGCCAACGAGAACTCCGAGTTCACCATCACCACAAACGGCAAGTCGCTCACCATCACCCCCGTCGGATCTGCCGAGGAGGAGCGACGCCTAGCCTTTGAGTATGCGCTCGAAGAGGCCAACCGCGACTGGAGCGGCGCGTTGAAGCGCCTTGCCGAGTAGACCGATGGACCCACTCTTCCTTACCTACGACGAGGTCGTAGCCATCAATGAGGACCAGGTGCGCCGCTACGGTGGGCTGTCAGGCGTGCGGGACGAGGGCTTGCTCCTCTCGGCACTCGCAATGCCACAAGCCGGATTCGGCGATCAGTACGCCCACGCCGACCTCTATGAAATGGCAGCGGCATACCTGTTCCATTTGGTGAAGAACCACGCATTCGTGGATGGCAACAAGCGCGTTGGTGCAGTCGCAGCCCGGATATTCCTTGCGCTCAACGGCATCGCAATCAGCATCCCCGAAGACGCACTCTACGACCTGGTCATCGCAACGGCCGAAAGCCGCGCTACCAAGGCCGAAATCGCGGCAGCTTTCAGGAGCGCGCTCACCGAACCTTAGCCGGCAGGGACCCCCGAATCCGCAGGTCCTTTCGGCACATCATGGGCAACCGCCTGCCGCATGCTCCGCTTAACCCCTTTGTACGACGTGAACGACGCTAGTCCGAAGAAGAACAGCAGAGCGATTATCTCGATGGCCAAGAGCACCGTCAGAGAGTTGCCAAACCGCCGAACAATCTCGTCAAAGCGATAGACGCTCACGGATTCGTTGACGACCGCGTAGATGTACCAGCTATCCCACGCGATCCATTCGATGATCATGATGCCCGCCAAAATAGCCGAGGCTCTGAACCACTTCGCCGAGACTCCCGCCCAGCGCCGAGAGACGAACGCGACCACAAGCACGAAGACCGGCACCAAGTCGAACAGCGGAAACACCAATCCGGCAACAACCAGCGCAATCAGCTCAAGCACCACCGCAACGGGCAGCGCCAAGCCGAGGAACAGCGGGGCCCATGTAGGCGGCTGCCTTCTCTCACGCGAAGCACTGCGACCGGCCTCAAGTGCGTGATTCTCGACCATGATTCCCCCCGGGAGTCGGCTCGGTCCATCGTGGGTTGCAGAGCGTATCCAGCGCCCGGTCAGGCCAAAGTCAGTTCAGTTCTACTTCTCGGAATCACCGTCGATTTCCTTCAATGCCGCGACCCCAAGGACCACTTGGGCGTTTCGACTCAGGCCGGCTCGGCAGACAAACCACTGAGGGCCGCCAGTGGCGGCCCTCAGGATTCGTCGATTCGGTTGTCAGTCTGCGAGCCCAGCCGCGGACTAGAAAGCTCGTCTCCAGTAGACCTAGCGATCCCTTGCCGACATCGGCGCCAGCACCGGCATGGTCGACAGAGCCAGCTCGAAGGCTTCCTGGTCGCGGCGAGCCATCCAGAACAGCATCGCTGCCGTCATCATCGGACCGATGAGCGCCAAGGTCATGACCGCCCACACGCCCAGCTCGAACTGATAGATGACGCCCCAAGCGACGACTGCGAAGGAAGCGAGGACCAGCAGAGCAGAGGCGGCACGCTCGAAGTACCAGCCGATGGCGAGGGTTGCGGCGACAGCGACGAGCGGGAAGAAGGCACCCAGCATCGCGAAGGCCATACCGTCCTGACGGAACGAGTACATTCCGGCGAAGATGGCGACGGCCCAGAAGGCGCCTCCGACGATCACAAACGCACGTGCAATTCCGCGCTCCAAGGAAATGCGCTCCAGCGAAACGGTCTTCGGTGCAGCACTCGCAAGATGTGAATCCCGCTTGCGCGCCCCGAGCACGTCAAATGTAGCAAGGCCGAAAAGGACTGGGATAGCGACGACGACAGCCACCGTTCCAACAAGTCCTCCGATAATGAGCACAGCCACTAGGATGATTGACATCGCCCTCTCCTTCCACGCGATCGGCATTCGTTTGTTCTTTGACCCAACGAGAGTATCTCCCTGGAAAAGGGGCAACAGGTTCACCGGGGATTACGGTCTTGTTAGGGTCTTGTGAGCAAACTGAGCCACCGTCTCTACGGTGTTGTGCTCGAATCCGTTGAGTTCGCCGGCGACCCCGCGTGGCAGTAGCTGCAGAAGGAAAGGCTGTGGCATTTCTCGCAGCTTGAGGTGCCGTGGCTCTGGACGAATGTCGAGTGAAGATTTCTCCAACCCGAGTCGTGCCCCACATGACACTTCTTGCAGAAGTTGATCTTGTGGCACGTATAGCAGGTTCTGGTGTCGGCTCGCGCCGCATCAGGATGATTGGTCTTCCACTTGTCGGCCGGAAGGTGCGACGGCGGCTTGATTGCGTGACAAGTGTCGCAAAACTTCAGCCCAAAGTCGTGGCACTGGAAGCAGTTGTCCGTGCCGACAGTAAGCGCCTCGGCTCCGTGGGTTTGCAGCCAGTCGGCTCGCTCGTGAAGGGGGGTCCACGGAAGTACCCGGCCGCCGTGGCATCCCTTGCAATCCGCCGGCGCGATGATCTGAGACAGGTAGGACGGCTCATGTCGGAAAGCACTATCGCCCGTGTGACACGTCGTGCAGTCGACTTCGAAATCGGTCGGGGTCATCGGCGACCCAGGGGTCAGACCGCTGAACTCAGAATGGCATTTCTTGCAAAAGCCAACGTCAACCCACCTGGTCATGACGACATTGCCTCGTAGCGTCAGATCGACGCGCTGGTGACAATCGTGGCAAACGAGCCCCGGCAACAGCTCGCTCTTCAGATGGATCCGATGAAGAACGATTGGCGAGCCGAGCTCGTCACCGTGACAGGCAACGCACTCCGACTTCGACACGTTGGCTGAGTTGAGATGCAACCGAGCGAGTTCCACCCTGTCCTTGACCGGATCGATTGGAGCCAATCTGAACCTTGCTTTGTAGGCAGCTGTAGCCCAGGTTGACGCCGAGCTGCGCTCGGGAGTGCTCGTGAGAAGCGCCGTGAGTATCAGCGCATTGAGCAGGACCGAAGCCAGAATCAGCTTGATCAGTGACTTGTTGAAATCGAAGTCCCTCTTCGTGTCCTCGGGTCTCTGGTCACTCACGACTACTTCACCCACCCGATGTAGGTGAGGATGAGAATCGCGACAACCGTGGCTGCGGCAAGCAAGAGAGCAAGGATTCGCCTGCGCGGGTCGCGCGACGGGTTGCGATCAAGAAAGGGCCACGCGCCGAGTAGCACCAGCAAGAACGCTGGCGTGAGAGCGCCGACGAACGGCGGCACCAAGCGGACGTACTCGTAGAGAAACAAGAAGTACCACGCGGGCTTTGCGCCCCCGGGCATCACCACGGGATTGGCTCGGACCCCCAAGGCGGTCGGCAAGAAGATGCACAGAACCGTGTACAGGCACAGCAAGAGGACCGCCGCCGTGCACTCGACAATGAAATGATCGGGAAATCGCTGCTTGTCCTGGCGCAACTTGGGGTCGCGCTCGTCGCGGCTGCTGCGTGGCACCGTCATCACAGCGGCCCCGAGATACCCTGCTTGCGCACCATCCAGAAGTGCACGGAAAGCAGGATAACGAGCGCGGCAGGCAGCATCATGATGTGGCCCGAGTAGAACCGAGACAGAGCCGAGGGGCCGATCGCATCGCCACCCACGATGAAGCGTGCTATCCAATCGCCCACGACGGGAGTCTTCTCGATGAAAGCGATTGCTCCTGCGGTGCCCCAGTACGCCTGTTGGTCCCAGGGAAGCAGCGAGCCGGTCAAGCCGAACGCCATCGTGATGACGAAAAGGAATACTCCGGCAACCCAATTCATCTCGCGGGGGTGTTTGTACGACGCGGTCACGTAGACGCGGAGCATGTGGATGATGATGAAGACCACCATCAGCCGAGCACCCCACGCGTGTACAGAGCGGATGAACCAGCCGTACTTCACGTAGTTCGAGATATAGAAGATGCTCGCGTAGGCGCGCTCGGGTGTCGGCTGGTAGTAAAACGCAAGGACGATGCCGGACAGGGCCTGCATGATGGCCGTGAAGAAGGTGAGGCCGCCAAAGCAGAACCAGAATCTACGTGCGTGCGCTGGGACAGTCCTAGCGGATTCACGAGTGCCCATCCAGCCATTCGCCTCGGCTGGCTCGGGCAACGAAGCCGTGGCCTGTTTCGCGGCCTCTTGCATCTCCCCCGCTCCCTACGCCCGGAATCCAGAAACTACTACTTCGCCGTTCACGATCTGAGATACAGCGGAAATCATGTTGCGCGGTGCGGGACCGCGAAGCCGCACTCCCTTGACTGTGAAAACGCTCTTGTGGCACGGACAGTCAAACTCGACTGTCTCTGGGTTGAAGATGAGCTGGCAGCCAACGTGAGGGCATGCCGCATCAAACACATGCACTTCGGTGCCCGAGGCCTTCACCACGAATATCTTGTCCTCTCCGTAATCGGTGAGATGCGGCTTGTTGACCTCGAGATCAGAGACCCTAGCGACAGCGATCTTGCCGGCGTTCTTCTTGCCATCGACAGAACGGGCCGGCGGTATCATGGCCTGAATCACCGTCGCACCGATAAAGATCGCCGACGCGCCAAGCGAGGCTCCGGCGGCCCACACAAGGAAGTTGCGGCGCTCCATGGGCGCAGAAGCCGGATCCGGTCGACGTGTGTCATCTTGATCGGTGGTTTCAACGGAGTCCGACATCGCATGCCTCCGAATCGCTCGTCGCTGGGCATCTGCTCGCAGACACGGCCACACCCGCAAGTACAATCAAATGTACTCTCGCCATACTGGGGTTTCGTGAGCGAATCATTAGGATCGTGTTAGCAACCGCTCAGGCTCATGCTGCGCTACGCGATTGCGAGCCGAAATCCGAAGGTCGTTCCCTCCCCGGGGGTCGACTCAACCTGGATGCTGGAATCGTGAACCTCAACAATTTCTTTGGCGATCGCCAGACCGAGTCCCGTGCCGCGGCTGCCCGCGCGAGCCTCATCTGCGCGGAAGAAACGATCAAAGACACGAGACAGTTGCTCTGGCTCGATGCCTGAGCCCTCATCGGCGACTTCGAGCAGCGCCTCGTTGCGGTCGCGCCGAGCGCGGAGGTGCACCGTCGAGCCCGGGGGCGAGTGCTTGAGCGCGTTGTCGACAAATCCCAAGAGCACCTGCACGATCCGATCCCGGTCCGCCAGCACCTCCATGTCACCGTCAGCCAGCTCCACGACCAGCTGCACATCGTCCCTCTCGGCGAGGCCGCGCATGACGCTGACCACGTCGTCAAAGAGCGTCGCGACGGATTCGGGGGCGAGCACGGGGCGCAAACTGCCAGCCTCGAGCTTCGCAAGCGTGAGCATGTCGGCGACCAGTCGGCTCAAGCGATCTGCTTCGACTTGCATGGTGTGCAGAAAGTCGTCGCGCACCTGTGGATCGTTCTTGGCACCGTCGTTGAGCAGCTCCAGAATCCCCTTCAGCGCGGCAATCGGCGTGCGCATCTCATGGCTCGCGTCGGCAACGAACTGCCGCTGCGCGTCTTCGACGCGATGCCGCTCGGTGACATCGGCGAGCAGGAGCACGGCGCCCTCGGCTTCTCCGCCCAGAGCGAGCAGCGGTGTGCAATGCAGCTGCACTGTGAGTTCGCCCAGAGATACCGTCGCCGCAGCATCTTCTCCTGCAAGACCCTCATTCACGACGTCGAGGACCGCGGAGTCCGAAATGATCTCTCCCGCAAGCACCCCCACGATCTCGCCCGTCAACGGACCGAGCAGACGCATCGCCCCGGGGTTGATGACCCGAACCGTTCCCGCCGAGTCAAACGCGACCACGCCTTCCGCCATAGACTACACGACCGCCGTGATCTCGCGCTCACGCACCTGAATTGCCG
>JBAXEO010000029.1:0-17104 GCA_037140395.1 Coriobacteriia bacterium | reverse complement strand
GGTCCAGGATGTAGATGCCGCTTCTCTCGGTGAAGATGTACGGCTTCATCTTGGGGTTCCAGCGACGTGTCTGGTGCCCAAAATGGACGCCAGCTTCCAGCAAGTTCTTAATCGTTACTACGGGCATAGCAAGACCTCCTGGTCGGTTGTTCTTCCGCCCGTTTCAACCCCCGATCGCGACCACTCTTGTGAGTGGCACCTCGCGCCGAAGTCCGCGGGCGTGCGTAGTTTGGAGCTGCAGAAGTATAGCAGAGGGTGGTTGTGCCGCAAGTAGCCCGAAGCGAGAGTCCGAGCCCGAGCAAGCCCGAGCTACGCCACGGCCTGCGCAGCATGCAGACGGGCGCGCAGGCGCAATACGGACTTGGTGTGGAGCTGGCTGACTCGCGACTCGGTCACGCCCAACACCTGCCCGATCTCCTTTAGCGTTAGCCCCTCGTAGTAGTACAGCGCGATGACGGTCTTTTCTCGCTCAGGCAACCGCTCAATAGCTTCGGCCAGAATGTCCTTTACTTCGACACTCTCAAAGAGGGCAACAGGATCGTCGGCTGTCTCGTCACGAATCGACCCAATCGCGCTCTGAGGATCATCCCGATCACCACCGACCCACAGCTCCTCAAACGAAACGACGGAGGTGTAGGAAAGCTTGGTCAGAATGCCGTGGAACTCCTTAAGGGAGATTCCCATGCGATCGGCGACTTCCTGGTCCTCGGGCACACGGCGAAGCTCATTTTCCAGGGCAACATAGGTCTGCTCAATCTCACGTGCACGGGACCGCACCGACCTCGGCACCCAATCCATGGCCCGCAACTCATCTATGATCGCGCCCTTGATCCGGGCAATTGCGTAGGTCTCGAACTTGATGCCCCGAGCAAGGTCGAACTTCTCGATGGCATCGATAAGTCCAAATATCCCGTAGCTGATCAGGTCTGCGGTGTCGACGGTCTGCGGAAGACTCGAAGCCAAACGACCCGCAACGTACTTCACAAGCGGAGAGAAGTTCAGGATGAGCTCGTCGCGAGCATCCGAATCCTGAGCGTCCTTGTATCGAGCCCAAAGGGCGGAAACGTCCGTCCGCGGGTCAGATCTCATGCAGTAACCCCTTGCTGCTGGCAGGTCTCGAGTGCGTCTCTATGCACGGGGATGCGCTTTGCTGTGCACGTCTTGAAGCCGCTTCATGCTGAGGTGAGTATAAATCTGGGTGGTAGACAGGGCAACATGCCCCAGCAGCTCCTGGACAGTCCGCAAATCGGCACCGGCCTCCACAAGATGCGTCGCGAATGTGTGGCGCATCGAGTGGGGCGAAACTGCCGTTCCTGCACCGGCGACTCCAGCATATCGCCTAAAGAGCCTGCGTATTGCATCTGCCGACAAGGGCTGGCCGCGTGTGGACAGGAACACCTTGTCGACCGACCCCGAGCGAGCGAGTTTGGGGCGGGCCTCCTGCAAGTAGGTCCGCAAGCAGACAAGCGCGACCTCGTAAACAGGAACGATGCGCTCTTTGGCGCCCTTCCCATAGAGACGTATCTGGCCCTGTCCCAAGTCAAGATCCGAAATCGTGAGGTCAGCCACCTCGCTTACCCGTGCACCGGTCGCATACAGGACTTCCAGAACTGCCCGGTCGCGCAGCCCCGCGGGTGTAGTGGGATCAGGTGCCTCCAGCAGTGCCCTCAATGCTTGATCGGGAATCACGTTGGGAAGCCGCGAGGGGATCTTGGGCGTTGCTAGAACCGAGGACGGATCCGACGCGACGAGCCCCTCAGCGACCAAGTAGGCAAACAGTGAACGCACCGCTGAGAGCCTGCGCGCAATGGTTCGTCGAGCGTAGCCGGCCTGATCCATCTCGCCGAGGTAGAGCCGCATCTGCCGGTGTGTCAGGGTGATCGGATCGACCCCTGTGCGCTCGGACCACTCGAGGTAGCGCTTCAAGTCCGCCGAGTAGGCACGAATTGTCTGGGGCGATGCCGCACGCTCGATTCGGAGGTGGCCGAGATACCGATCGACGAGCTCATCAGGCGCCCGTGCGTCCCTAGCCACTGGTCGCCTCCTGGCCGAAGAGGTCTTCTCGGCTGGTGATCCAAGCAGACATCTCTTGGTGCGCCCGCTCGGCGTACGCGGCGTATCGCTCGCGCTTGTTGCGAATCGGCTGAGGGAGCGCCTGGAGGATACCGAAGTTGACATGCATCGGCTCGTACGGGGCGGTATCGGGGTCCGTCGCGTAGGAGAGAAGCGCACCGAAAGCTGTTGCCACGGGGAGAATCGCCGGGGCCGCGTCAGTGATATCGGCATAGGTGTTCATGGCCGCAAAGAGCCCCGACGCCGCAGCTTCGCAGTACCCTTCCGTACCCGTAATCTGACCTGCTAGCCGTACGCGCGGATGATTTCGGACCGCGAGCGTCCCATCGAGGGCTCGGGGTGCGTCAACGAAGGTATTGCGATGCATGACGCCGTAGCGCAGGAAGGTCGCATTCTCGAGCCCCGGGATCATCCGAAAGACCCTCTCCTGCTCGCCAAAGGCCAGGTTGGTCTGAAATCCGACGAGGTTGTACGCGCTCGCTTGTCGGTTCTCAGACCTCAGCTGGACGACTGCCCACGGCCGAAGACCGGTTCCTGGGTCGGTCAAGCCGACGGGCTTCATCGAGCCAAAGCGCAGTGAGTCTCGTCCAGTGCGTGCGACCTCCTCGACGGGCTGGCAGGCTCTGAACAGGTCGGTCTGTTCGAACTCCTTTGCCACCACGCGACGTGCCGAGACCAGTGCGTCGAAGAACGCGTCGTATTGCTCGCGCGACATTGGAGCGTTGAGGTAGTCAGGTGTCTCACCCTTGTCGTAGCGCGACTGAGCGAACACCACTGCGCGGTCAAGCGACTCCGCTTCCACGATTGGTGCGGCTGCGTCGTAGAACGCCAGTCTCTCTGCGCCCACTAGCTCTCCGAGAACGCTCTCGAATGCCGGACTTGTCAGCGGGCCGGTCGCCACGATGACGCGTCCCTGGGGAATCTCGACGGCCTCCTCGCGAACAACCTCGATGTTGGGATGCCTGGTGATTCGGTCGGTCAGGCCTCGTGCGAAGTGTGCGCGGTCAACCGCGAGCGCCCCACCAGCGGGAACGCGGGTCTCATGCGCTGTCCGCAAGACAATGCTGCCCATCGCCTCAAGCTCGCTCTTGAGCAGGCCTGAGGCAGAGTCAGGGTTTTCGCTCTTGAGTGAGTTTGAGCACACGAGTTCACCCAAGTCAGAGGAATGGTGCGCCGGAGACGGCGTGACCGGCCGCATTTCCACAAGTCGAACCTTGATTCCTCTGATTGCAAGCTGCCAGGAAGCTTCACATCCCGCGAGACCGCCACCGACAACGGTTACGGTCTCAGCGAAAGCGGATACGGTCGAATCCGGCACAGATCTCCTCGGCTCGTGAGTGTCGGCAACAGTGTAGCGCGCCACACTCGCGCATCAGCACGCCCCATATCTGCCATCGCGGTATCTGGTAATCATCCCCTCCCCCTCCAAAGCTCCGATGCGTCGTGCAACTTCGATTATGTCCAAGCCAAGTTCGCGAGCGAGGTCGTCGGGCCGCGAAGGGTTTGTTCGCACGGCCGCGAGTACCGGATCGTTGCCTCGAGCCAGCATCTCGACCACCGAGTCCCGGGTGGGTGAGCCTAATTGATTCTCCAACACCGCACGCATTTCGCTGATGTCGCTGACGGGAATAGCGCCTTGGCTGAGCAGGCGATTGGAACCAGTGCACTCAGGCGCGAAGATCGATCCGGGGACTACCATCACTTCCCTTCCGGCATCCAGCGCGAAGTCTGCCGTGATGAAGGTGCCGCTGCCTAATCCCGCCTCAACCACAAGAAGTGCCTTGGTGAGGCCCGCGATGATCCGGTTTCTCGCACGGAACGTCCATTTCGCAGGCGGGTAGCCCCACTCCAGCTCCGAGATGACCGCGCCGGATGCAGCGATTCGCGCCAGAAGCGGACCTGAGTCACGGGGATAGGACACGTCGGCGCCGCAACCCAAGACAGCAACGCTTCGGCCGCCAGCATCGAGTGCGGCTCGGTGTGCTGCCGTGTCGCAGCCAACAGCCGCACCTGAGACGACCGTGTAGCCTGCCGCTCCCGCCCAGCCCGCAAAGAGCTGCGCACAGCGGATTCCGTAGGGCGTCGCCTTTCGCGCGCCGATGACGGCCACCCCTTGCATAAGTGACTCCGGGTCACCAAAGCCTCTCAGCACCTTGGGCGGACTCGCGGTTGCTCGTAGCTGTGGCGGATACCCAGGATCCTCCAGTCGGAGCTCGAAGGCGCCGGTGCGCGGCGGCCACTCTATCTCTCTCACGTCTCCTCCTTCGCGCGGTAGCCCAACATCTCGGAGATGTGCTCCGAGCCAACCCGGTCACGACCCTCCATGTCCGCAGCAGTCCGAGCAACCCGCAACAGGCGCGTAACCCCTCGGCCCGAAAGGCTCTTCAGCCGCGCCGCACTCTCCAAGCGCCGCCGCGCAGCAGTGTCAAGCCCACAGGCACGCAGCAGGGAGGTACCGGTCAGACAAGCGGTGGGGCCCAATCCTCGCGCAAGGGCCCGATCGCGAGCCTCCAACACTTGCTCTCGCAATGCCGAGGAGTGAGCCCCGGTGGAGGGAGTCAGCAGCAGCGACGGATCGATTCGGGCAACGTCGACAACTAGGTCGATGCGATCCATGAGGGGTCCGCCGATACGCCCGCGATAGCGATCAACAATCGACTCTGAGCAGCTGCAGCGGCGTCGCGAATCGCCGTAGAATCCGCAAGGGCAGGGGTTTGCGGAGCCGATGAGAGCGAATCGGGCGGGGAAGACCATTCTCCCATCAACTCGTACTAGCGTGATGCACCCATCCTCTAGCGGCTGTCTGAGCGCCTGGAGCGCTGCTGGACCAAACTCAGGCATTTCGTCAAGGAAGAGGACGCCATTGTGCGCCAGCGATGCTTCACCCGGGCGCGCCGGTGAGCCCCCGCCCACAAGCCCAGCGATAGACGCTGAATGGTGTGGTGCGCGAAAGGGTCTCAGGCCTGACAGCGCTGCACCCTCATCGATTCCGGCGACCGAATGCACCAGTGCGGTCTGGAGACGTTCCTCAGAATCGAGCGGCGGAAGAATGCTGGGCAACCGCCGTGCGAGCATGGTCTTCCCGGAGCCAGGTGGGCCGATCAGAAGCGCATTGTGACCGCCTGCCGCCGCTATGAGAAGCGCACGCTTGGCGAGGTCGTGTCCGACAACATCGGCGAAGTCATATTCGCTGTCTATCGCCGGCCGAAGAGGCTGGACAATTTGGGCGCAGCGCCCGGGAATGCTGTGGCGTATCTGGCTCAAGTGCGCCAATGGCCGATAGTCGATACCCTCTTGGCTGGCGGCACTCGTGGCTTCGGCAGGACCGAGGAGCGGCAAACCCATGCTCCGCGCCCCGAGTGCGTAGGCAAGCATCCCGGGGACCGCTCGGATCGACCCGTCCAGCGCCAACTCCCCGACCGCGGCGAACTCCTCGGCAAGTTGACGTGGGAGCTGGCCCGTGGCCACGAGGAGTCCGATTGCGATTGGAAGATCAAAGCCAGTTCCATGCTTGCGCAGCGGCCCCGGAGCAAGGTTGACCACAATCCGCGCATTGGGCAGCTCGAACCCTGATGCTCTCACGGAAGAGCGAACGCGCTCCCTGGCTTCCTGAACCGCCAGATCGGGAAGACCGACAATAGCGAAGGTAGGGAGTCCCGCGCCGACGTCTACTTGCACTTCCACAGGAACAGCCTGGACGCCGACGAGGGTCGCGGTTTGCACCGTGCACTGTGCCACGACGCTACTCCACCACAAACGCGGCACGATGATGCCGCAACAAAGCCCGATCCTCGGCTATCACCAGTAAGCCGATTACGTCGAAACGCACCGGCACCTCAGTCAGCCCGGATTCCTGCAGGTAGGCCTGTGCTAGACGCGAGTACCTGAGCCGCTTGGCTGAGGTGATCGATTCCTCAGGGTTTCCCTTGGCGCGGGTCCTACGCGTCTTGACCTCGCACAGGACCACCGTTTCCCCATCCAGGCCCACGATGTCGATCTCGCCGTGCTGGCAACGCCAGTTCCGCTCCACTACCGTAATGCCGATGCGCTCCAGATATGCTGCCGCAGCTTCCTCGCCGCGTTCGCCAAGCCGTTGGCTCTTCTCGGTCATGATGACCACCTCCGAGAAGCAGCATGCAAGCTGAGGCTTGCCAAAACCTTGCCGAAGTCTGAACCGCGTCTGCCAACAAAGCACTCGCTTCTAGAAAAGCGAGTCCGTATTGACTCCCCACGAGAAGGAACGCCGATGAATCACACACGGCCCGTGCCGAGCGATTGCGGCGATATGTTCGCTGGTCCCATAGCCCTTGTTGACGTCGAATCCGTACAGAGGATGCTCGGCCGATACTGACCGCATCAGAGCGTCGCGAGTCACCTTGGCTACGATAGAGGCCGCTGCGACGGCTGCAACCTTCGCGTCCGCCTTAACGATGGCGGTCTCGTTCGCCGCAATCTGCAATGGCAAACCATCCAAGACAACGTGGTCAGGCTGCGTCTCAAGTTGCGCAAGTGCGAGTCCGATTGCTCGGCGAAGCGCGCCGGTCACGCCCAGCGCGTCGATCTCCCCTGCCGAGACGTGCGCCACTCCAACTCCAAGCGCAAACGCCCGGATCGTCTCGGCCAGCTCCTCGCGACGCGAGGGCGAAAGTCGCTTGCTGTCGTCGAGGCCCTCGATGTGTGGATCCGGCGGTAGAACGACTGCCGCAACGGTCAGCGGACCAGCCAGCGCTCCTCGGCCAACTTCGTCGACACCTGCGATTACCGACCAGCCATTGTCTCGCAGCGAGTGCTCGATCTCATACATGCATGATGTGCGAGCGCGTTCTTGATGGCGCCGTGCACGGGCAGCAAGAGCGGCTCGGCACGCCGCTCGGACGCCAGCACGATCGTCTTGACTCCATGTAGCGAGCAGCACATCAAGCTGACGACCTCGCGCAGTAGCGAGTTGCGTGGTGACCTCTGCAACGCTGATCCGGTCCGCCATCTTTGCCGTCCCTAGCTCGTGAGTGAAAACACCACGAGCGAGGCACCGCGCCTGCGGGGCCTCGCTCGTCTTAGTTCACAACACATCACGCAGAGCTGCGTGGTGCAAAAGCGCGGCCTAGAATCCCTTTTCCTTGAGACGGGCGGCCTTGCCGACCTTGTCGCGAAGGAAGTACAGCTTGCTGCGACGCACCTTGCCGTGACTCAGAACCTCGATCTTGTCGATCTTGGGGGAGTGCACCGGGATGGTGCGCTCAACACCGACACCAAACGAGATCTTGCGGACGGTGAACGTCTCGCGATTGCTCGCCCCGTGCCTACGGATGCAGACACCCTGAAAGACCTGGGTGCGCTCTCGCGTGCCTTCGATGATCTTGTAGTGGACCTTGACCGAATCGCCGACGTTGACCTTGTCGAGGTCCTCGCGGATTTGCTGCTGCTCAAGAGCTCGAATGATATCCATGTTCCTGCGGTTCCTCTTCGTCGACGTATCGTGCGCATCCCGCCGGAAGCGGGCGCGAGTTGGGAGTATAGACCACCGGCCGATAGGCGGCAATGCCAGTAGAACAATCCAGGCAACCATCCAGCCGGCACATTCGGATGAACACCCGAGAACTCCTCGGCTCGTCTAGTGAAGCGCGCCGAACTGACTCGGAGGCCAGTAGGTCCAGACGGCCCTTCCCTTGATCTGAGCAACCGGCACCGGCCCGAAGAACCGACTGTCACCGCTGTTCGTACGATTATCGCCCATGAGCCACACCGAGCCCTCTGGAATCGTGGTCGGCAGCGAGACCGTTCCAAGTTCGTTGGGCTTGCCGTAGATATAGGGCTCGACCAGTCTCTTGCCGTCAACCCAGACAGATTTGTCCTTGACGTCGACCGTCTGGCCACCCACAGCTATGACTCTCTTGATGAGCTGTGGATGCTGGCCGTTGGGATCATCGAATACCACGATGTCACCATAGGCCGGCTGAGAAAAGAAGCGAAACGAGACCTTCTCGGCAAGCACGCGGTTACCGATGGCGATGGTAGGCTCCATCGATCCAGTGGGAATGACAAACGGCTGGACGAGGAACATCTTGATGCCCTGAGCCAGCGCGAACGCGAGAAGGATCAGAAGCGCTGTTTCGATCAACCAGCGGACTGTAGAAGTCTCTTCCGGTGCAGTCGTGGCGGCACTATTGGGCGACTGGCTCATTGGCGACTAGCCTTCCTCGGGCGGGTTTGACGGCTCAGCGCAAGTTTCGAGAAGCACGCGTTCGTCGTCGGTCAGCGATGCGCGTGCCAGCAGGTCGGGCCGAACGGCAGCGGTCTTGGCAAGCGATTGAGACCGGCGCCACGCAGCAATTCGAGCGTGATCGCCGGATCGTAAGACATCTGGCACGTCCATCCCGCGATACTCGGCGGGACGGGTGTACTGAGGGTACTCCAACAATCCGTCCGAGAACGACTCGTCGTCAGCAGACTCTTCGTCGCCGAGCACCCCAGGGACGTGGCGAGCAACTGCATCGATCACGGCCATGGAAGGGATCTCCCCGCCGGTGAGCACGAAGTCACCGATGGAGAGCTCAAGATCGGCCAGCGAGAGGACTCGCTCATCGAATCCTTCGTAGCGCCCGCATACCAGGATCAGGCGCTCCTTCTGGGCGAGCTCCAAGACCACCTCATGGTTCAGGGTACGTCCAGCAGGAGTCATAAAGACCACGAAGCCCGACTCATCCTCGAGCAGCTGGACAGCCTCAACGGCTTCAAAGATTGGCTCCGGCTTCATGACCAAACCAGGCCCACCGCCATAAGGGTAGTCGTCAGTGGTGTGGTGCTTGTCTCGGGCCCACGAGCGCAAGTCATGGGTGCGAAGCTCCAACAGGCCTCTTTCACGAGCGAGACCAACGATCGATGCTGAGAGCGGTGCCTCAAACATACCGGGGAAGATCGAGATCACGTCTACAATCACTCGAACTCATCCTCCCCCGGCATCAATCCGTCTAGAAGTCGCACGACTAGTGTGCTGTCATCCTCGTCGGCGCGAAGCACAACGTCGTCGATTACAGGAATCAATATTTCGCCGAACGGACCATGAACGACCCAGACGTCATTTGCGCCAGTAATGATGACCTCGACGATGGTGCCCAACGTTCCACGGTCCACATCCTCGACCGTCCTGCCGACAAATTCCTCTTCCTCCTCAGGAATATCCCAGCCATCAGGGAGGTCGGCACTGGAAGCGAGAAGCTCACACCCCGAAATCGCCCGAGCAGCATCCAGGTCGTCGAATCCAGTGAGCTTGATCAGCGGCCCCTTGGGACCCGGCCGCACGGACTCGATCCGACCAAAGCGTGCGCTGGCCGGAGGAGGGACAATCCACACCTCCACACCCGTCAAAACCGATAAAGGAAGCCCCGGAGCGACTGCTACCGAGACTTCCCCTTTGAGTCCATGTGTCTTGACGACCCGACCGATCGGGACGTAGGGCGAATCAGCCACGTTCCTAGCCGAGGATTTCGACCTCGACCTGCTTGTCGTCCGAACTACCCGCAGCGCGCGCAAGAGTCCTGATGGCCTTGATGATGCGGCCCTGACGGCCGATCACCTTGCCGACGTCAGACGGGTCGAGGGTGACCTCGAACGCAATCGAATGTTCCAGTTCCTTGCACCCAATAGAGACCGCGTCCGGAACGTCCACGAGAGACGTGACCACAAAGCGGACGAGCTCCTCGGTATCGGCAACAGAAGCCATGGAGGGATGCCTGACTACTCGGCAGCCTCGGTGGTGGCGTCGGCGCCTTCTTCGGCGACCTCTTCCGCAACCTCGGCCTCAGCGGCGGGCTCTTCGACGACCTCAACCTCAACGACCTCAACCTCAACGACGGTCTCCTCGACAGCGTCAGCCTCGACGACTACCTCTTCGACGACCGTCTCCTCGACTACCTCGATGACTTCCTCGGGTGCCTCAGCGGCTTCCTTGGCAGCAGCCTTCTCCGCAGCAGCAGCCTCGGCAGCAGCCTTCTTGGCCTCGACAGCGTCAGCGGCGGCCTTCTCGGCAGCGGCGGCGTCAGCGGCGACCTTGGCCGTAACCTTCTTGGAAGGCTTGGCCTCCTCGGCCGGAGTTTCCTTCTCGCCGCGAGCGATTGAGATGATCTTGGCGGCGGCCTCGGTGGGCTGCGCACCCTTGGCGATCCAGGCGTCGACCTTTTCGAGGTCGAGCTCGACAAATGACGGCGTCACGCGAGGATTGTAGCGGCCCACGATCTCGATGAAACGGCCGTCACGGCGCGCGCGCCCGTCAGCAACTACAACACGGTAATACGGCGCCTTTTTGGCACCGTGGCGCGCCAGACGAATCTTGACTGCCAACAGGTTCACCTCCGGTCAAGGCGACCGCCGGTGCGGCCGCACTACAAAGCAAGCAAAGCGGTTGCACATTCTACGTCAGTAAAGGGACGGGGTCAAAGACACGCCTCCGGGCGTCCCGTGCCGCTTGAGGGCACCGCGTTTGAGGCGGTCCGAAGCTAGAATCCGCCGGGCATTCCAGGAATCCTCATTCGTCGCTTGCCCTTGCCCGACTGCCCCTGGAACTGCTTCATGAGCTTTCGAGTCTCAGCGAACTGCTTGAGCAGTTGGTTGACGTCGTAGACCTGAACGCCTGCTCCCCGAGCAATGCGCTCACGACGCGAACCGTTGATGATCTTGGGCTGGGCGCGCTCATCGGCCGACATCGAAAAGATGATTGCCTCGATGCTGTCCAGGGCGCCGTCATCGACCTCGTCTGCTGCGCCTTTGAGCTTGCCCATCCCTGGCAGCGACTTGAGAATACTGCCCAGACCACCCATCTTGCGGACCGAAACAATCTGGGACAGAAAGTCGTCAAAGGTGAAATCCGCGCGCTTCATGCGATCCGCAGTCTCGGCGTCCATCTCGGCAGCGCCGACTTCTTGCGCCTTTTCGATGAGCGACACGACATCGCCCATTCCAAGAATCCGCTTGGCCATACGATCCGGATAGAAAAGCTCAAGCGCGTCAGGCTTCTCGCCGAAGCTCGCGAACTTGATGGGCTTGCCGGTGACTTGGCGGATGGAGAGAGCAGCACCACCGCGGGCGTCGCCGTCGAGCTTGCTCATGATGACGCCGTCAAAGTTGACCTTCTCGGCAAATGCGGCCGCCACGTTGACAGCGTCCTGCCCCGTCATCGAGTCGACGACCATCAGGATCTGATCCGGTCGCACCGCATCGCGAACGGCAGCTGCTTCAGCCATCATTTCTTCGTCGACATGAAGCCGACCGGCGGTGTCCACGATCACGAAGTCGCGCATGGTGTCGATGGCGTGGCGAACGCCGGCCTTGGCGATGGCCACAACGTCGGAGCCCTCACCCCGGTAGACGGGGATGTCGAGCTCACGGCCGAGTGACTCAAGCTGCTCGATCGCGGCGGGACGATAGACGTCGCAGGCTACCATCAGCGGCCGCTTCCCCTGCTTGCGCATGAGGTTGGCGAGCTTAGCCGTGGCGGTGGTCTTGCCTGATCCCTGAAGGCCGACGAGCATGACCACGTTGGGCACCCGGCCTGAGAGCACAAGCTGCGAACCCGCTCCGCCGAGCAGGTCAGTCATTTCGTCCAACACTATCTTGATGACCTGCTGACCAGGGGTCAGGGACTTCATCACGTCTGACCCAACGGCCCGAGCGCGAACCTTGGCTACGAACTCTTTGACGACCATATAGTTGACGTCGGCCTCAAGCAGCGCCATGCGAATCTCGCGCATGGCGGCATCTACATCTTCCTCAGTTAGGCGACCCTTGCCCGTCAATCCCGAGAAGATCGCCTGAAGCCTGTCAGAGAGGTTTTGAAACATGTGAGTGGAGCCCTTCTCGTTTGTCGACGTACTGCAGACTATCCACGCCAATCAGCCCGCACGCCGAAGCGTCACACCGAGCTTAGCCTACGAAACGCAGTCGCTGGATCGGAGCGAAGATGACGACTACTCTGCCCAGCACGCCGCTCAGGGGAACTGTCCCAATGTAGCGGCTGTCCTCGGACTGCGCTCGGTTGTCACCCATCACATAGATCTGGCCAGCGGGAACGGTGACCGCCGCCATGGAAGTAGCGTATTGGGGGACGATTGCCTGACCACGAATCGGCTCCCGAGCGCCGTTGACGTAGGCGACGTCGCCTCGAATCTCTACGACGTCACCGGCAAGACCAATCACCCGCTTGACGAGCTCGGTTTGAATCCCTTGATCGTTGGCGACGAGGACAACCACGTCCCCTCGGGCCACACCCTTCGCTCCGCGCGTGATCAGGACGCGATCTGCCGACCTTAGTGTGGGCAGCATTGAGGGACCGTCTATGTGAACCGGCCGAAAGAAGACGAAGAACACCAACACGATGGCAACAAAGAGCACAGTAAGCGGGAGCAATAAGAGCCGAGCGAGGCGATCGCTTGACACTCTCGGCTCCCTAGGTCCCGGCTCAAGTGCAGTCGGCCCGATATACAGATCGTCACTCACCGGAAACCAAAGCCCGAGCGAAGTCGACGGCTTGGAATGGCTTGAGGTCGTCGATAGACTCCCCAACCCCAATTCGCAAAATGGGAATCTGCAACTCACGCGCAATTGCAACTGCGATTCCACCCTTGGCGGTGCCGTCAAGCTTGGTCAAGACGATTCCATCGACCTCGAGCGCAGAACCAAACTCACGAGCTTGGACAAGGCCGTTTTGCCCCGTCGTAGCGTCGAGCACAAGAAGCGTCTTGACCGGGGGTTTGCTGCGGTTCTCCGTGACGCGCTTGATCTTGACGAGTTCGCGCATGAGATCCGCAGACGTATGAAGCCGCCCAGCCGTGTCGATCAAGGTGAGATCCGCCGACATCTCCTCGGCTGTGGTCACGGTGTCAAAGGCCACGGCCGCAGGGTCAGCCCCGCGATCACGCCGCACCACCGGCACATCGGCTCTCTCTGCCCAGACATCGAGCTGCTCGCACGCGGCGGCGCGATAGGTGTCCGCCGAGCCAAGCACCACAACGCGTCCGGTGTCTTTGGCCTGTTTGGCAAGCTTGCCCACGGTGGTCGTCTTCCCCGCACCGTTGACTCCGACGACCAGTACTGTCACGGGTGAGAGAGCGAGAATGTCGTCCGAATCAGCCGAGAACTCGGCGGCGATCTGCTCGGCGAGTGCATCCACGACAGCTGGGGCGTCCGGGAGGGCCTGCTCCGCGGCAAGGCGTTTCAGGCGAGTGACGATATCGTTAGTCGCTGTGAAGCCGATATCGGCGCCGATGAGCGTGTCTTCCAGGTCGCTCCAGAACTCCTCGTCAAGGTCGGGGCCGCGCCTCAAGAGGACGTTGAGCTGACCTCCGAGTCGCTCGCGACTGCGCGAGAGGCCGTCCGAGAGGCGCCTATACCATGGCGTGGTCATCGGCCACCTTCGGGTCAACCTGAGTGCGATCGAGCTTCTGGCTGACTACCTTTGAGACACCGTCCGCCTGCATCGACACGCCGTACAAGACGTCGGCCATCTCCATAGTGCGCCTCTGATGCGTGACAACGATGAACTGAGTCTGTCCACGCATCGAGTCCGTAAACGCAATGAATCGGCGCAAGTTAGTATCGTCGAGCGCCGCTTCGACCTCGTCGAGGATGTAGAACGGACAGGGACGAGTCCGGTACACGGCAAACAGCAAAGCCAGCGCAGTAAGGGACTTCTCGCCGCCCGACATCAGCGTCATCTTGACCAGCTTCTTGCCACGAGGCTGAGCGATGACCTCGACACCTGTCAGGTCGGGATCATCAGGATCTGTGAGCTGCAGCTGTGCCGTGCCGCCGGGAAAGAGCAGGGCGAAGACTTCCTGGAACGCGCGGTCAACGACCTCAAACGTCTCCATGAAGCGATCACGCATCTTGCGGTCGATCGCGGCGACCACCTTTTGCAGGGCTCGACGGCTGCTGTCCAGATCCTCGATCTGAGAGACCATGAACTCGCGCCGATTCCTCAGCGACTCAAACTCCTCCATGGCGATGGGATTGACCGGGCCGAGATTAGAAATCTGCTTGCGCAGTCTGTGTCCGCGGTCCTCGGTGATGGACCGATTCTCCAGCTCTTCAGCAGCAAGTGCCGTCTCAAGAGGAATCCCGAGCTCCTCAACTATCCGACGAACGGCTTGGTTGACCTGAACTTCGAGCTGGCCCTTCTCGACACGTAGATCGGTGGCCGACTCACCCTTGCCGTCAATCTCACCCTGGACCTCTCGGACCGCAGCCTGCGCGCTCATGATGGTCTCGCGCAGGGACTCAGAGTCCGCCTGCTCGAACCGAGCGCGGTCCTTTAGCTTATGCGCCCAATGATCTGCTCGCTCCTGCAGCACCACGTACAGATCGTGAACGGGCTGGATACGTTGCCGGAGCAGCTCCAGGGCAATCTCGCTCTCTGCAGCGGCGCGCACGGTGTCCTCTAGTTCGCGGAGCTCAGAGAGGATCGTGTTTACCTGCCGCTTGAGATGAACTTCGCGCTCGGAGACGGTTGCAATCTCCACTTGGCAGGTGCTCAAGCGCTCTGAGACCGCGCTTTCTTCTCTGAATCGCAAGTCACGCTGCTCGCGCGAGACAATGGCCGCCTCTTCCAGGCTCTCAAGCTCAACCTGAGAGCTCTCGATGCGTGTGGTAAGTGCGGCTGCGCTCGGTCGGTCTTTCGCCGTGCGCGTCCGGATGTCGGCGATCCGCTCCTCGACGCCTTCGGACTCGGTATCCAGAGAGCGCATCTGCTGTTCGAGTCGGCCGACCTCCTCCAACAGAGAGTCATGCTCGCCGGTCAACCCCGCAATCTTCTGCGACAGCTCCAGCGCATCTTGTTGAGCCGCGGCAACGGCCTCCTCGGCATCCATGAGCACGGACTCTGCGGCTCCTACCGAGACCGTCAGCGCCCCGGTGTCGTCGTGGAGCTCGTTGAGTCGGCGCTTGCGAGCCAGCACGCCCTCGGTGTCGCTGACCTGGGTGCCCAGCGTGAGCTTTCCGGTCGGCCACACCACGGCTCCGCTCACCGTCGCAAAGCGCGCGCCGGTCTCGTCGGCCGCAGAGAGCTTGATTGCCTCATCGACGCTGTCGACCACAAACACGTCGCCCAGAAGTGCCTCTACCGCAGCAGCAGAAACGGCATCATATTCCAGGTCGTCAATCAGGCGCTTGCCCGCCGCAGGTTTACCTTTGAGGCGAGAACGCGACCCAAGGAGCGGAACAAGCGACATCTCGCCAACCGTATGGTCGACAATCTGGGAAGCGATAGTGGAGGCGGATGGCGAGTCGGCCACAAGCAGGCCGAACAGGTCGGCACCCAAGAGTCGCTCAACCAAGACTTCGTAGTGCTGTGGAGCGCGAATAGCCTCGGCGACGGGTCCTACCATGCCGGGCAAAGCCCGCTCCTGGGCCAGTGCCCAAGCCAATGCCGGGGACGCGCTGGCGAAGGCGCGGTCGACTTCCTCAAGGCCCCGCGCTTCAGCGCGAGCCTCGGTGAGCTTATCTCGGACTGCCTCAAGGTCGCGGCGACGCGAGTCGAATACCCTCACGCGCTTGTCGACGTCGGAGTCTGCCGCCGCAATCTCCCGTCGAGTGCGGCCGAGATGCCCCGCGAGCGCCTCAAGCCGCGATCGGCGCGCAGACAGCGTGGACTGAGCCCCAGTGCGCTGCTCCTTGAGCTGCTCGGCTCGCTGGCCGAGGAGCTCCTCTTCGAGCCGGAATGCGCTCAGAGCCTGCTCGGCCTTGGCAACCTCGGCTCGGTCGTCTTCCAAGAGCTTGCGACTGCGGCGAATCTCGGCAGTGATACGGCCGAGCTCGTCGTCTGCAGCCATGCGCGCCTTGCGTACCGCCTCGGCTTCTCGGCGAAGTTCGTTGAGCTGTCCGTAGAGAGCCTTGAGGCGCGCATCGGTTTCACCGCGATCCTGAGACAACCTCTCCAGTTCGCCGCTTCGTGTGGCCGAACGAGTCTCGGAGTGATGCAACTTCTGCCGCAGATCCGAAAGTCTGCCGATGAGGTTCTTGCCCTTCTCCTCAAGAAGCAGGAGCCCGGCGTCGAGGCGCTCGAGAATGGACTGCATCCGCCGGCGCTGCTCCGAGAGGTCACCTACGAAGAGGCCCTTCTCCTCCAGTAGCGACTGGAACTTGCCGAGCTCACGCTCCTTCTCGGCGAGGCGATAGCGCGACAAATCGATGTCGGCGTCGGCCTCCTTCTCGCGTTTAGCCAGCTCGTCCCATAACGTTTGCAGTCGTCGCAGATCGTCAACTGCCAGCGTGAGGTCCACGTCCCGCAGTTCGGCTACTAGGCCTGTATGTTCCTGGGCCTTGGTCGCCTGCCGCTGCAGGGGTCGAAGCTGACGATCGATCTCGGAGGAGATATCGCGCGCCCGCTCGAGATGTGCATCCATGTGCGAAAGCTTGCGCAGCGCACGTTCTTTGCGCTTCTTGTGCTTGAGGACGCCCGCCGCTTCCTCGATGAGCGAACGACGCTCCTCGGGACGAGAATTGAGGACCTCGTCCAGCCGTCCTTGGCTGATGATGGAGTGTGTGTCGCGACCCAGTCCCGAGTCGTGGAGCAGGTCTTGGATGTCCATCAGTCGAGCGGGAGCGTTGTTGATCAGGTACTCACTCTCGCCACTGCGATACATTCGGCGGGTGATGGTGACCTCGGTGAACTCCAGCGGGAGCTGGCCGTCGGAGTTATCGAGCACCAAGTCCACCTCGGCCACACCCACGGCCTGCCTTGCCGACGAGCCGGCGAAGATGACGTCCTCCATCGCCTGACCCCGCAAGGTCTTAGCGGACTGCTCGCCGAGAACCCACAGCACGGCATCAGAGATGTTGGACTTCCCCGATCCGTTGGGGCCGACGATGACCGTCACCCCGGGCTCGAGCTCCATGATGCTCTTGTCGGCGAACGACTTGAAACCTTTGAATATGAGCGACTTGAGGTGCACAATCCCCCTCGAATGAGCGTGTTGACGCGGGGCGTCAAGACAGCCCCGAAAGCGTGACACAGTGTAGCACAGGGTCCGCGCGAATCAGGTGC
>JBAXEO010000028.1:0-17798 GCA_037140395.1 Coriobacteriia bacterium | reverse complement strand
AGAAGACCTTGGCGCCGGCCACGCGAAACGAGACTTCCTTAAAGCCGCCCGAGTCACTCTGGCTGGAGTCGATCTCTTGGACCTTCCACTTTTGCAGCTCGGCATAGCGGGTGTACATGCGGTAGAGATCGCCCGCGAAGATGGCGGCTTCGTCGCCGCCGGCTCCGGCTCGGATCTCGACAATGATGTTCTTGTCGTCGTTGGGGTCAACGGGCAGGAGCATCACCTTGAGCTCATCTTCTAGCAGCGGGAGTTGCGCGTCGAGTTCCTTGATCTCCTCGGCAGCGAACGCCTTCATCTCGGGATCGCTCTCCGCTTTGAGCAGCTCGCGCGCTTCGTCGAGCTGCGCCGAGGCTGTCAGGAACTCGCGAGCTTTCTGGGCCAGCGGCGCCTGGGCCGCCTGCTCCTTGGCAAGCCGCGTGTACTCTTTTTGGTCGGCGAGAATCGCCGGATCGCCGAGCTTGGCGGTCAGCGTGGTGTAGCTGTCGAGCATGTTCTGAAGCTTGGCTCGCATCGGCGAAACGCGTCCTTACGTCGGTGGTGTCTGCAAACCGAGAGTCTAGCACCTGGCACACAACGCCCAGCCGCGCGCAAAGCCGAGGCGTCAGTTGGACGCGCGCGAGCCGTCGGCGAGCAGCTGCGAGAGCGTGACGGGATGCAGCCCCTTGCGCTCGAGCTCCTTGAGGATGGCGGGGAGGGCAACGACGGTGTTGGGATTGGTCTCGTGAAGCAGGATGATTGAACCCGAGGTGGCCCCAGCGGTCGCATTCTTGACGATCTGCTCGGGCGACGGACTCGGCTCGACGTCGTTGGAGTGGATGTTCCACAGCGCCAGAATCAGCCCGCGATCGGTCAGGTTCGCCATGGTCGCGTCTGTGAACTTGCCGCCTCGTGTCCGAGCGAAGCGCGGCGTGCTCCCCGTGAGATCGGTGATGAGCTTCTGGTTGCGGTCGAACTGCTTGGCTAGGTCGGCCTCGCTCACCGCGCCGGGCTCGGGATGAGTCCACGTATGGTTGCCCACTTCATGCCCCTGCGCCGCCATGTCACTGACAGCCGACTTGAGCTTGGACGCCCGCCGACCCACGACAAAGAACGTCGCGTGAATCTTGTGCTCTGCCAGGATTTCGAGCACCCTGCCAGTGTCTTGCCCCGGACCGTCGTCAAAGGTCAGCGCAATCTCGTGTTTGCTGTTGGGCACCGTGTGTAAAGGATTGCCCAAGTAGCGCTTCGCCGAGAAGTCCGGCAGCGGCGCAACCGCGGCGGCTGCAGGCTGGACCGGGGTTGTGGTCTTCAGCGCCGTCGGCTTGGATGTCGCCTCGCTCGCTGGCTGCCTCGTCTGCTCAGCCGACGCTGCCTGCCCCGTCTGTACCGCAGGCGCCACCTGCGCAGGCGCGCTGACGACCTTCGGCGCCGAGGAGAACCCGCGCGCCACAGCTACCACCACGCCGACGCACAACACTCCCACCACCACGACTGCCGCAATCATCCAGGAACGGTGCGGGCTCGGTCGGGAATGGCGAGGTCGGCGTCGAACCATCAGGCCGAGCCTGGGAGCGCCTCAAGCACCGGCATCTCAGGCACCTCGAGGGCGTCGTCGGGCAAATCTCCCGGAATCGTCTCGCCTTTGGCGATGCGCACCTCGCGCTCCTCACGGGCGATGATGGGAACCATAGCGGCCACGGCGACCTCGATCATGTCGTCGGAAGGCTCGCGGGTAGTCATCCGCTGAAGCTGCATGCCCGGCCACAGCAGCACTTTCACAAACGGGTTGGCGGAGTGGTTGCCCGCCCACTTGACGGTGACCTCGTAGGCCAGCCCAGCGACGAGCGGCAAGAAGATCAGGCGAGCCACGATGGCGATCGCGGTGATGCCAATGCGGTTGCTCACCCCGAGACTGGCCGCAATCAGTCGGACCGGCACGAGCGAGAAGATTAGAATCGCCAGAATCATGACCATCAGCAGGAACGAGGTCCCGCAGCGGACGTGAAGCGTCTCGTAGCGCTGGATCAGATCAGTCTCGAGAGGCAGGTTGTGCTCGTAGGCGTGGATGGTCTTGTGCTCGGCGCCGTGATAGCCAAACACGCGCTTGATGTCGCCCATGCGCCCGATCGCCCAGATGTAGCCGAAGAAGGCCACTACGCGCAGGATGCCGTCGACAATGTTCCAGCGGAACGGATTGACCGCCGCCGACCCGACCATGAGCGTCGTGAGCACCGCCGGCAGCACGATGAAGAACACGATGGCCAGTCCCGCACCCAGCACCATGGTGATGCTGATCTCCTTGGCGGACAGCTGCTCTTCATCGGTTTCTCCGGCCAGCGAGGCCGACACCGAGAAGGCCTTCATCGCCAACGACAGCGTCTCAACCATCGCCACACAGCCGCGGACTATCGGCCAGCGCATCCATCCGGCCTTGGCCTTACCGGAGGCAAGGTCGTGCTCCTCAAAGTGGATGTCGCCGTCGGGTGTGCGAACCGCGACCGCCCAGTTGTAGCGCCCGCGCATCATGATGCCCTCAAGAACCGCCTGCCCGCCTATGTGCGTATGCGCAACGGGGCCGTCGATCGGGGGCATCTTTGCAGCTACATCAGTCACGTTGGGGTGCTCTCTCGTAGGGTTCGCCGCAGGTCATTTTCTTTTCTCGGCAGGGGCCGCGGCGACACGATGCGCCAGCGTCCAAGAAGATATACGGAGCCGTGGGTCGCACCAGCTCCAGCATGGTAAGTGCCAGCTCGCGAATCTCCCACTGCGCGCGCTTGCAGCAGCGCAGCTCCAAGAAGTGCAGCAGCTCGCGAGTGTTCATGGTGACGACGATCTTGGTCTCCATCGCGCTGGGAAGCAGATAGCGCGCGTCTTCGGGCGCCACGCCGGAGTCGATCAGAGCGCGATACGCGAGGAACGACGCCGCGCACGACTCGAGAAACGCCGAGGAGGCCTCGGGATCCGCGGCTACCGCCGGCGGCATGATGAATGCGGGATCGTCGGTGTAGGCGACGTAGCGCTGCGACTGCTGGTTGTAGCTCGCAAGCCGATGCCGAACCAGCTGGTGCGTAAGCGCTCGGGAGACACCGTCGACGGCGAACGAGTAGCTCGCATGCTCAAGTGCCGAGGTATGCCCGCTGGTGATGATGATCTTGAGGACCTTGCGAACCGCGTCGGCGTCCATGGTTTCGAGCAGCTCGGCTGCACCCACCGGCGCATAGCACAGGCGCGCAGCGGCCGCGATCGCCCGCTCGGGCTCGGGGGTGTGCGACAGCAGCCGGACGTCCATGTGAGCGTGTGCCTCCAAGTCGGGCCCGGCTGTGTTGGCCGGCGGGAGAAACAGATGGGGAGACGAGTCGCCTCGCCTCCCCATTCTAGTCAGCGTGTGCGAAGATCGCGAACCTACTCGGCGGCCTCGGCGTCAGCCGGCGCCTCTTCGACGACGACCTCCTCGATGATCTCGGCCACTACCTCGCCGGTCTCGATGTCGGTGACAACGGTGTCCTCGACGACGATCTCCTCGACGACCTCGCCGGTCGCCTCGTCGGTGACAACGACGTCATCGATGATGGTGTCGGCGACAAGGCCGTCGGCCTCGTCAACCCCGACGATCTCGGTGACGGTCTCCTCGGCGTCGAACTTGTCGGCGCGCGCCTCACGCTGCGCGGCCTTCTCCTCGCGAGTCGCCTTGACCTTCTCGGCTTCCTTGGCCTTGGCGGCCTTCTCGGCTTCCTTGGCTTCCTTGACGACCTTGGCGGCGGCGGCAGCCTCGTCGGCAGCCTTCACGCGAGCGACCTTGTCGGCAGCTTCCTTCTCGCGAACGGTTGCGGCAGCGTTGCCAAACTTGTCGCTGAAGCGCTGGACGCGACCACCGGTGTCGACGAACTTCTGCTTGCCGGTGTAGAACGGGTGGCACTCCGAGCAAAGCTCGACATGCAGATCGGACTTGGTGGAACGAGTCTGGAACGTGTTACCGCATGAGCAGTGGACGGTTGCCTCCACGTACTCCGGGTGGATTCCTTGCTTCACTACAAACACCTCCGATAACGGCCTGGTTTCCGACCAGGCCTTGAGGACAGCCGCGCTAGTGTAGCACCGTGTATGCCGAGCGGCAACGAGATTCTGCTGGGATTCTACCGGCCGAGAATCGGACGTGGGTTACGGTCCGCGGCCTACGGCGCATGGCCTCAGACCGTGTCGCTCCACTTCTCCAGCTGCAGTCCGGGGACTCTCTCGAACTCGCGCACGTTAGCGGTCACGATGGTAAGTCCATGCGCGATGCACGTCGCAGCGAGCCACAGATCGTGCGGACCGATCCGTGTGCCCACCGCCGACATGTCCGACCACACTTGCGCGTGCGCGCGCGCCGTCGCCAGATCGATCTGCAGCAAAGGGAACCGCTCAACAATACCCTCCACAAACGCTGAGCGCCTGGCACGCCGTTGAGGCTCCACGGCTCGATGAACCCCGTGCAGCAGCTCGCTCACCGTGATCACGGACAGGAAGGACTCCTCGTCCGCTCGCCGAGCCACGTGGGGCTCCAGATTGAGCCGCCCTCGCTCGGCCTCGATCAGGATGCTGGCGTCGATCAGGACCCCCATGCGTCGCGCACCTCCAGCCCACCGATCTCGTTGCGGGCCGAGTCGAGGTCATCAGCAAATGAACCGGCCTCGTCGGCAGAGAGATGCGGCAGCGAGGCGAACAGCCCCGGCAACTCGCTCAATCGCTTGCCCGACGGCACTGGTCGCAACTCCGCAACAGCTCTGTTTCCGCGCACGAGGACAAACGACTCTCGCCGATAGATGACTCGGTTCACGTACTCGGCGAAGTGGCGGACTACCTCGGTGACGGTCAATGTCTCGATCATCTGATTCTCCTTCTCTCAAATCCGATAATCATATTACCTGATAATCAGTACACTCGCGAACGCGTTCTGCTAGCGCCGCTGGATCCATGCTATCATTCAATCATTCAAACGATTGAATGTTTCTCTAATCCCTGAGCCTCTTGGAGCACTCATGTTCATCCTGAATGCCACCCCCGAGATCGCATCGCTCGTCACCCGGCTCGAGATCCTGCGCACTCGGCTGGATGCCGGTGCAACGTTGTCCCGGCGATGGTCCGGGCGCCTTAGACGCGAGATGGAAGTCAGCGCCATTGCCGCTTCGACCGCGCTCGAGGGGGTCCGAGTCACCGCCGACGACGTTCGCCGCATTCTGGCCGCCGACCGCCCCGCACAGGTCACGGAATCCGACGCCGCGTTGGTGACCGGCTACCGCGATGCAATGACGTACGCACTCCGCCGAGCCGACGACCTCGACTTCCAGTGGCATCCCGAGGTTGTCCGCGCAATCCACGACCGCGTCCTCGGGGGATCGTACGCGCTGGGCGCCGGGCGTCTGCGCGACAAGCAGGTGTTCATCGTGGATGGTCGGAGCGGTGAGCTGCAGTTCACGCCCCCGGACCCGGCGCACGTCGCAGGCCTGCTGAGCGATGCCACGGCTGACCTCGGCCGCTCAGATGTGCCCGCAGCCGTACTGGCGGCAGTCGCGCACGTGAGCGTCGCCGCCATTCATCCGTTCGCCGACGGCAACGGCCGGACCGCTCGGATTGTGGCGAGTCTCGCAATGCTGCGCGGTGGCTACTGCCGTCCCGAGTTCACCTCACTCGAGGAGTGGTGGGGTACTCATCCGGACGACTACTACGCCGCCTTCGAGACGCTGGGCGCTGAGTGGCACGTTGGCGCCGACATCACGAGCTTCGTGTATGCGCACCTCGGCGCACATGTCGCGCAAGTCGAAGCGTACGAGGTGGACCACGCCGTGCAAGCGGACATCTGGGTCGCACTAAACAACCTCGCCGAGCAGCTCGGCTGCTCACGCGGCGTCGAAGCGCTCTACGACGCCTTCCTGGGAAGAGCCGTGACCAACCGCTACTACCGAGAGATTGCGACAGTGTCCTCGGTGACGGCCGCAACCGATCTATCGCGATTGGCCGCAGCCGGCTTGCTGGCAACGCGGGGCGCGGGCAGAACCACCGAATTTGTAGCGTCGCCGGGTCTGTTAACGCGCCTCGAGTCAGAACTGGGACTCGCCGAGCGAATCGACCCCGCGCTCCCACTGGACGAGCGGCGCCGTGCGCTGATTGTCGCCCTCAAGTGGCGCGTCCAGGAGCGCTAATCCGGTAGCTCGACAACCGCCCTACTGTCACTCTTCGCGCCCAAGCACCTCGATCATCTGCCGGACGTCCCACTCATCGGCAAGGCTGCAGCGGAGCAGTCTCGTCTCGACATCATCGAGATCGCGGAGGAACTCGAATCGCTGGCGAACGACCCGAACCCAGCCGACGATGTCAACCGGAGTGGTCAGGTAGCCGATTGCCTCGGGAATGAACTCGGCCTCTGCACGGGGGCGCAGTATCTCATCTGGATCCCACGGCCTGTCCCCCAAGCCGTCGTCGACAACGTCACTCCAGATCTTGAGCGCCATAACTCTTCGTACAAGCGCTTCGTCGAACGGGCGAGACGCGAGCCATGCGAGATCGTACAGGTCGCGCGCCAGGCTTCCGCGCCGGTAACGAGCGAGCTTCTCGGCGATGACCTCCTCGACCCGAGCGATGGGGATTGCAGGAAGCTCGAAGCCGTAGCGTGCGTGAATCGGTAACGGCAAGGCCCGGAGCATCTCCGGCGGAAGCCACAGCGCTCGTCGTCCCAGGTCGAGGCGGGCTGGAACCTCGGTCTCGCCGAATGGGCTGGCGATAGAAAGCCGCATGCGCCGAGTTCCATCAAGTGCTTTGAGCGTGAACTCGAAGGGACCCACTGTGGCTCCGTCGACGACTTCGACCAGCAGGTCTGCCGCAGCCTCATCCATACCCGCGAAATCCAGGTCGGTCGAGAATCGGCCGGCATTGCCTGCCCGAAACTTCCGAATCGCAGTGCCGCCCTTGAGCGACACACCAAGATCGAAGATGCCCGCATTGGCCAAGTGGAAGAGCAGATGATCCTGGGCGACGTCGATGATGGCGGGTCCACGTCCGCCGCGCCTGCCTTGGTAGTGCCGGACCAGATAGCCCTCGGTGATCACTCGGCTCGCACCTCCAGACCAGTCGAGTCAACGACGTTGAAGCGCCCGTCGTAGCGCCCCGAGACTGAACGCCTTCCCAAATAGAACGGCCCGACACCTGAAGGAGCTAGCTCCATAAGGCGCACCGCATCGCCCGACTCGGCTCCCTTGTCGAGAAGATACGCGGCGCGAGCCCACGCGGCGCGAGGATGACCGCTCAGCTCCTCGACGATCGCCTCTAGGGTGTTCACCCGGGCCGCCTGCACGATCCACTCCCCGACGTTCGGCCAATCCCAATATCCACCCGGCTTGGAGGCCATGAACGCGAGAAGTGTTGTGACCGACCAGACCGGCAGTCCGTCCTTGACGACGAACTGGGCGCGCGGAGTCCAGTGAACGACCCTGAGATCGCCTAGCGCCTTCGGGGCTCGAACGCCTGCGGGCGCGCCAATCACTTCTCGGTCTGGACGTCTGCTGGCTAGGCCCGAGAGGTAAGCGGCGGACTCAGCTGCCACAGCAAACGGTGACCCACCGCCTCGTGCGAGCGTAGCCCTAAGCTCGACCAGCGGGTCGCCCGAACCAAACGCTCCGGCCCGCGCCGCGGGAGCGAACTCCCAAACGCCGCGAGTCTTGAGATCGAGGAGCCACCCGGCATCCCGCAGACGGCGGACGACGACCTCGACCGGCCAGTCCACTCCCGCCAATGTGGCGAGGGACTCCAGCTCGACCTTCGTGACCACGCGCGGCTGCTCCAGCTCAAGCTGCTCAAGCAACGGGGCCAATGCTTTCGTTACGTCTCGAACTGTCATATCGAACACCTATCATGTCGCCACAAAGCACGTTAATCGTACGGCGTGACAATTCAGCTGTCAAAGTCATACCGCACACAGTTATCAACAACTATTGTCGACTCTATGCCAGCTCGCGTGGTCGATGGTGACTCGACTCTCGGAATAGGGGAAGACAGCCAAAATTAAACTTCCGTGCTGCGAAAACTGGGTGGCGGGCTCGGCTGGACTTGAGTGCGCGGCGTCTAGCGGCGCATGGGCCCACAGCCGCCAACTCCCCCTCCGAGTCTCAGCTTGAAGCTTCCCGACGCCGTCGCTGCTGCCCGTGATGGGCGCAGTAGTGCCCCGCGTCTTCGCTCACTTCGTCACACCTGACTGCTCGTCCCAAAAGAAACCCTCGGATGCGACCGCGAAGATCACAGGGACGATTGCGAACAGGATGGCCCCGGCAATCGGAGACCAGAAGTAGCCGATCGCGGCTGCGATCGCGGTCGTCCCGAGGGCGATGAGCGTGCCGGTCCGGTCCGCCAAGAACCCCGGAGCGTGCGTCGGGTCGGAGAGCAGGCCGGGGTTGGAACCCAGAACGTGGTAGAGCAACCCCCAGGTCAGGGCGCACGCCATAATGACCGCCGCGTACAAAAGGACCGCCTGCCGAGCGGCCGGGTCCGCCGAGTCTCCCAGTGCGGCTGCAAGGGACGACGTTGCCCAAGGGACCATGATGATGGTCCCAAGGAGGACCAGGTTCGCCGCATTGAGAGCACGTGAGACGCCCTTGACCCGAACGAAGACTCCGTGGTGGTGGGTCCACGCTACTCCGATGAAGCCGAACGCCCCTGCGAAAGCGAGCAGGGTCGGCCAGTCCGATGCCATGCTCTGGAAGAGGCTCACCGGAGGAGTGGCATACGGGTTCGCATGAATCCGGCTCAAGTCCAGCACCAGCAACGTGATGGCCACCGCGAACACGCTGTCGCTGAAGGCTCCCAGCCGGCGTGTCTCGGTGGGCTCGCCTCGGCGGATGCGTAGCATCCTCACGACGACTCGCCTCGCTTTTGGGAAACGTCAGCCACTGTTGGCTTGGCCAACTGCATGCAAGTCCTCCAGCCAGTTTCAGGGCACGGCTCGGACAAGCTGTTGCGCAGCGTCCTGCGCGAATGTCAGAAGGACCTGCGCCGACTCAGCCGCACGCAGCATGATGTCAGCCGCCTCAACTTGTGTGGCGTGGAGTGCCGACTCGGCCTGGTCGGCGCGATCGCGCTCTGCTTCGAGCTGCGCGGCCCACTGGTTCCCCAACAGGAGCTGCGCGGAATTCGCTACGCTGTGATTCGCTGGCATGCTTGTCCTCCCCAACGGACTACGGAAGCCAGTCTCCATTGTGCGCCCCAACGGCCGATAGTGCATGTGAGACCTGCACGGTCCGGCGGCGGGAGCATGTCTCGAGCGCGGCTCAGTCGTCTCTTCAGGCCCGAGTTCTTGAGCAGGCCACATAGTCCGTGCCAGGGACCGTGATTCCTGTCAGCGATTAGGCAAACGGTCAAGCGAAATGGGCCTGCCGAGATTGCCTATCCGCGCAGCCAATCCCATGCGGGTACCACTTGAATCAATCCCGAGCCAACCTCGATCGTCCTCGACTCATCCATGGTGACGATGGTCGAGGAATCTACCGAGAACTCCTCCATCGCATCGCGCAGCGCTCGAACCTCGCGCTCTCGAGTCGCTTCGTCTTGAATCGTCACGCACACCTGGATCAGCTGCGAAACCTGGCGCTCGAACGGATCGCCCACCACGAAGTCCACCTCATGACCCGCGCGAGTCACATGGAAAGATATCTGCCCGCCGAGCAGCCTCCCGGCGCGTCGACGCAGCTCGATGAAGACTGCCGTCTCGAGGCGAGCGCCCACGTCCGTCGCAGTGACGTGCGACATTGCCCAGGCCAGACCCTGGTCAATCGCGTAGATCTTACGAGGGTTGCTCGCCTGCACACGCTCCGATGCACTGAATACCGGTACCGACTGCAGGAGATATGAATCCTCGAAGTAGTGAAGCAGAGCATGCAGGGTGTCCTTCGATACCCGAAGACCGCGCGAGCGTAGATCCGCGTGCGCCTTGTTGACCGAGAACCGTTTGCCTGAGGACTGCAGCAGCAGCCGAGAGAATGCGCGCGCTGCCATGGAGTTCTCAACCTTGTGACGCTCGATGACGTCTCTCAGCAGAACGAGTTCTACATAGTCCTGAAGCGTCTGGAGGCGTTGCTGCACCGTAGCATCCAGAATCTCCGGGAAACCCCCCGCCTCGAGGAACCGATCCAGATGCGCACGAAGGTGCGCCTTGATATTGGGACCAATCGGTCCGTTCGCTTCGACTGCAATTCCCGCATGACGAGCGGTCTCCACAAAACTCATGGGAAAGACCTCGACTGCAAATCCACGCCCTCGAAACTCCGTGGCGACGTCGGTGTGGAGCAGCTTGGCCGACGAGCCCGTGAGATAGATGCGAGCAGGAAGGGTGTCAATCACGCGTCGGACGAATCGCGCAAACCCTGGAACGACCTGGATCTCGTCCATGAAGAGGTGAAACCCACTCGTACGAGCGTCGGGGTTGAATCGGAAGAACGACTCAAGGATGTCGTCGAGAACCGTGTCCAAAAGTGGATGCAACCGGTCGTCCTCGAAGTTCACGTACAGGATGTCGCGCTTGTCGCATCCCGACGCGAGCAGCCTCAGCATCTCTTGATAGAGCACGAATGTCTTGCCGGTCCTCCGCATTCCCACCACGATCGTAGGCTTGCGGGGAATGTCAGGCAGCACAAGATCGCGACGGGTCCCAACCGGAATCTGAGCATCCTGGAATTCACTGATAACAAATGTCATGTCGCCCATGACCGCCTCCAACCAATCACATCTATCCGTCCCACACGGTCAGATTATCGCACATCTGTCCGTCTGTAGCGGATAGAATATGGATCGAGGGCTCCCCCGGTCACCTGGTCTTACCCCTCAGTCACCGAACGCCCCCCCCCGCCTCGCTTTCTCGCGGTACATCTCGGCGTCGGCGTTGGTGAGGAGCGTCTCGAGCATGCAGCCAGTACCGGGTTCGCACCACGCGGTGCCGCTGCTCATTGCCAGCTTGTAGGGACGATCGTTGGTCGTGTTGAAGAAGTCGAATCCCTCTTGCAGTCGCTCGTTGAGCATGTGCAGCGATTCAGTGTCGCCACCTACGGTGAGCACTACGAATTCGTCGCCGCTGATGCGCGCGATGGCATCGGCGCTCCGGAGGCTGAACGTCAGAATCGAGGCCGCGTCCTCCAGGGCCCTGTCTCCTGCAACGTGCCCAAACTCATCGTTGATCGCCTTGAGCCCATCCATGTCTCCAAAGATGAGGCCGACACCCTGATTCGCTCGTTGCGCCTGAGCGATTGCGTGCTCGGCGAGGAGATTGAATCCGCGCCGATTGTGAAGTCCGGTGAGGCTGTCGGTGTTCGCTGCCTCCTCAAGATGCGCGACGCGTTCTTCCTCGGCGTGCTTGGCGTCGGTCACGTCGTGCAAAGTGCCCGCGACAGCGACGGCGTGTCCGTACTCATCCTTCTCGGGCGTGCCGCGTACGCTGACCCAGCGGATCTCCCCGTCGGGTCGCACGATCCTGAAATCACTCCCGTGGGGCTCGAGAGCCTCGGAGACCTTGGCGACCCACGCGTCAAACGACTCGGTCTCATCCGGGTGCACGACGGCACGAAGCGCCTGAAACGCATCCACTCCACGCAACATCGGATCAAATCCCAAGATAGTCGTCGCCTCGCCGGACCACTCACGAACGCCGCTGGTCAAACCAATCCGCCAACTGCCGATATGCCCGATCGCCTCGGCTCGTGCGAGTAGTTCTCGCTCGCGAATCAACTCGCCCTCAAAGCGCTTGCGCTCGGTGATGTCCGTGAACGTCATCCACACCGAGAAGGGGCCGCTTCCGGCGTCACGCTGCAATGAGCCTTCGAGAAGCGCCCAGAAGTGCTCCGGTTCCCCGTCGGCGGTGGCGCGGTGTAGCTGCAGCTCGCACGTGTGGAGCGCTTCGGCGTTCTGGAGCTCTCGGGCGAAGAGGTAGTACGCATCCCGATCCGCCGTGAACACGCAGGCGCTGAACGGTCGCCCGGCGAGCATATGCCGGTCGATTCCAAGAAGACGCGCGGCGGTGAGATTGGCGGTGTCGACGATGCCCTGGCCGCTGATCGTGAGGTAGCCCACCGGAGCCAGATCGAAGAGCTCAAAGTACTTCGTGTGCTGCACTTCAAGTTGGAGGTGGGCGCGGCGCAGCTCCTCGTTTTGCATCTCGAGCTCGATCTGGTACACCCGCAACTCGTGGGCGACCTCGACGAGGGTTTGGCGTGCGGGTGCATCCTCGTCCGTGTGGTGGCTTGTGTCGAGCAACTCGTCAAGGAGCGCCTCGGCCCGACGGCGAAGCTGTTGAGCGTCGTCGTCCACTTCAGCATCGCGTGGCTCGTCGCTCGATGTGGCGCTCAGCGCTGTGTCGGGCCTGCGCGGGTCGGGGGCGTCGGGCATCAGGTCTCCCTCGCTTCAGACATTACGAGCCCCCCCCCGCCTCTTTAGCTTCTCAGCATACATCGCCGTGTCGGCGACCGCTTTGATCGCCTCGAGCTGACAGTCGACACCCGAGTCGCACCATGCCGTGCCGCTACTCAGGGATATCGTATACGGTCGCGCTTGTGTCGCGTTGAAGGCCGTGATGCTCTCCTGCACCCGCTCATCCAGGTGTGCAATCGCCTCGCGGCGGCCGTCAACAGCGAGAATGATGAACTCGTCACCGCCTATGCGGGCGATGGCGTCGGCCGTGCGCAGCGTGCTCTTGAGGATTGCCGCCACGTCTCTCAGGGCCTGGTCTCCTTGAGCGTGGCCATACTCGTCGTTAATCTCTTTGAGGCCATCCATATCGCAGAAGATGAGTCCGACGCCTTGATCTGCGCGCTCAGCCAGCGCTATCGCCTGCGCAGCCAAGACGTCGAACCCACGTCGATTGTTCAAACCGGTCAGCGTGTCGATGTTGGCAACCTGCTCAAAGCGACCGATTCGCTCGTCCTCGGCGAGCTTACGGTCGGTGATGTCCAGTATGACCCCGGTCATGACAACAGGCCCATTATTCTCATCGATCTCCAGAGCGCCCTGCGCCCCGATCCATCGCGCCTCTCCGTCTGGCCGCACGATCCTGAAGTCGATGAATTGAGCCTTTTCGGCCACAAGGGACTCGAGGGTGACATGCTCGAAGGCCGCGCGATCATCCGGGTGTATGGCCGCGCGCAGCTTTTCCAAGGGATCGCCCTGCTCCACAGACGGGTCGAATCCTAAAATGGACACCGCCTGGGGCGACCACATGGTAGAGCCGCCATCGAGTTCGATTCTCCAGCTGCCGACATGGCCAACAGCCTCGGCCCGGCCGAGCACCGCTCGCTCGCGCGCCAGCTGTATCTCGGTGAGCTTTCGGTCGGTGACGTCTTGCATGGTGCCGAACATCGCAACAGCATTGCCGTCATCGTCATACTCGACCGCGCCCAACCCGTGCACCCAGCTCTCGCGCCCATCGCTGGCTCTGACGACGCGATAGTCCATGTCGAAGGACTGTCCCTTCTCCAGAATGTCTTCCGTGAAGTAGCGCGCCATCCTTTCGCGGTCCGCAGGATGCACGGTCGCGAGCCAGCCGTCGAGGCCGGCGTCGTGGTCAGCGTCTACGCCCAGCACTTCGTTGAGCGTAGCCGAGCCGTCCCAGTGGTCCTTCACGATGTCATAGTGGTAGTTCCCGACTTGGGCGACTCGCTGCGACAGATCAAGCAAGCGCTCACTCTTGCGCAGCACATTCTCTGACTTTTTGGCCACGATGATGTCGTAGGTGAGATCCGCCAACTGCACAACCGCATCGAGGTCGTCTTTGTCGTAGTTGGTGCGCTTGTTTCCGACACCTAGGATAATCCGGGCCATGCCGCCTCGCAGTACCGGCACGGTCAACTCGCGAACGAGCACCGCATGCCCTACGGGCAGCCCCCTCTTGTTGGGGACCGAGGAGTAGTCATTGTGCACGATAGGATGGCCCTCACGGACGCAGTCTGCCCACACTCCAGCATCACTGATGGCGTAGTGATCTCCCTGGCCCTTTGCAGTGCATTGACTCGCGAGCGTCTTGGTAGACCACGTCTGAAGGGTCAGCGACTCTTGGTCTTCGTCGACCCAATGGAAGAACCCGATCTTGGAGCGCGTGATTGTCTCTAGTTCGTCGAGCGCACACTGAATGACTTCGTCAAGCGAGTGGTAGACCGCGTACTCGGCGATGCGCGAGCGCGATGCTATGAGGGCCTCAGCGCGCATCTTCTTGCTGATGTCGGTGAAAGCCACCAACGAGGAAGAGAGCTCACCATCGGCGGCGCGGCGCGGCACGGACTCGAAAAGGGCCCAGAAGTGGCCACCGTCGACGTCGGCCTCGCCGCTTACCCGCACCAGCCGCACCTCGAAGGTCTGCGGCTGGAAGGTCTTCTTCATCGCCTGCGTGTGCAGGTAGTAGGTATCGCGATCCTCTGTCAAGACGAAGGCGGAGGGCGGAGATCCCACGAGTATCTGTCGCTCCACCCCCAGCATGCTAGAGGCGGTTAGGTTGGCGCTAGTGATCTTCCCCCCGCTGTCGATGATGAGATAGCCCACCGGCGCCCGGTCGAAAAGATCGAAGTACTTCTCGCGCTGCTCGTCGAGCTCGATTTGGGCTTGGCGCAACTCCTCGTTTTGCATCTCGAGCTCGATTTGGTGAACGCGCAACTCGTGGACGGCTTCCGCAAGGCCTTCGCGAGTGGGCGTGCTGGAATCCGCGTCGGCGTACGCGTCGACGATGTCGTCGAGAAGACTTTCAGCTCGCTGGCGCAGCTTGTCAGCCTCACCGGACTTGGGATTCTTCTTTTGAGAGTCTTCTGTTTTGGCCATTGCGTGTCCCCCACCCACTGCCGTGATCGCGAGATCACGGCGGCCTGACCTGAGATGATGCGCGTGCGCCCTAGTGAATCATACGCCAAGGCCCGAGGATCAGAGCCGTTCAGAGGGTCTACAGGACTTCCGTCTGGCCGATGAGCCGCCTGGCTGTGTCTTCAATCAGCCAGCAAGCATGAATCTGGTCCTCGGTGAGCAAGCCAAAGTCCCCGTGCTCCAAACACTCCGACAACGACACGATCGAGGCCAGCGGCGACCGCAGGCCGTGCTCAACGTCGCGCATGAGACGATACTGCGACTCTTGGGCGAGATCGATTTCGCGGAGCAGCTCCTCCACGTCGTCGAACAACGCGACAAGCTGGGCTTGATCAGCGGAAACAGGACTGTCCACGACGGGCAGCGGCGGAGCTACGACGGCGATGACTGCGGCCACCATGCCGAGCACGGCGGTCACGCTCAGAATCGCGATGGGAGTACTTCGCCGCACCCCTCCCCCTCTTGTCGGTCCTGCTCGATCCCGTGAGTCTTCTGAATCTGCGCCATGAAAATGGTCCGAGCGGATTCGAAGACTGGATTCGAAGACTGCCCCGAGTATAGAACCTGCAAGGCATGTGGGGGGTGTAGACTCCATGGCACGAACTGGCGGCAGGAAGCGCGGAGATGAACTCATCGGCGCACCATAGGATCCTCGTCGTCGAGGACGACCCTGTCTTCCTCGAGAGCATGGACGCACTTCTGACCGGCGCGGGCTATGAAGTCTTGGCGTGTTCCTCCAGCACAGACTCCCGGCTTCCCCAACAGATCTCGCAGGCTGACCTGATCGTGCTCGACCTCAATCTGCCTGGTCGCAACGGCTTGGAGGTCCTCCAGTCGATCCGCGAAGACGCCGAGACCGTGGACAAGCCCGTGCTCATGCTCACCGCTCACGACCCGATGAAGTATCGGCTGCAGGGGTTGGCCTTGGGCGCGGACGACTACGTTCTAAAGCCTCCCAACCGCGAGGAGTTGCTCTTGCGTGTCGCGGGCATGCTGCGTCGAGCGGGTCACGCCACCGCCGAGGACCACGACTCGCTCATTGTGGTCGCCCGTCCCGGTGGAGGGCGTGGGTTCTTGGATGCACGCGACGTCGCCTATGTCTGTTCTGCTCGGAACAGCTGCTACGTCCATACGCAGAGCGAACAGAAGCTTGCCTCAAAGACCATCGGCGATCTTGCCGAGCAACTGGGAGAGAAGTTCGTGCGCGTCCACCGTTCGTATCTGGTCAACCCCACAAAGGTCCGCTCGGCGCGCTGGCTGTCGAGTTCGGCATACGTACTTGAGATGGATACCGCCGAGGAGACTCTTATCCCGGTAAGCCGCACCTACCGCAGCGCCGTTCGAAGCGCGTTGGGTATCGCCGAGTAGCCGGTGGTGCCGGCGACCTAGGTCGCGAAGACGCCAGCGGGCTACTTGCCGACAGTGAACTGCTCATACCTCACGATGTAGTCAGAGTCGATCGTCATCCGGAAGTACTGCTCGCGCCAGTAGGTGCTGTCCGGGCCTTCGAGGGCAGCGAACAGCGCCTTGGCTGTTGTCGGGGCCGAGGCGCCGCCTTGTGCTCCGGCGCTCGTGACCGGAGCCCCTTCGGAGCAAGGGATCATGCGGGTCGCATTGGTGCTGTCGTCCAAGAACTGCCCGTTGACCGGGACCTTTCCCCGATGGGCGGCGATAGAAGAGGCGGCCTTGCCCGTCAGGAGCTGAGCCGGATCGATGGTCACGTCCCAGAAGTTCGCCTTCTTCTCCGCCTTGACTAAGCGGCCTATGACCGTGTCTAGCGTGGGAGCAGCCTCGGCGGCGGCGCCCTGTGTCGCCGTCGTGGCGCTACTCGACCTGCCGGTCGCCGTTGCTGACGCCGATCCGGCCGCCGAGGAGCCGCCGGTTCCGATGGCTCCAATTGTGGTGACTTCCTTCTGCGTCTGAGTCAGACGCTGATCCAGGCCTGAGAAGAGACCCTGGATCCAGAGTGCGAGTGCAATGGCCACTGCAAAGATGACGAACGCCATCACGAGCATCCCTCCGATGCCCCATGAGCCCTTTGCACCGCGCTTCTTCTTGCGCTTCTTCTTGAGCTGGGGCTGAAGGGGTGGCGCGACCTGCCCCGGTTGGAGCGGTGGTGCCGGTTGCGGTGGCTGTGCCGGCGGAAGATCTTGCGCAGGGGCCTCGGTCGGCTGGGCTGTAGCTTCGGGCCGCCACGCCTTGGGCCAGTACAGGCCGGGAGAAGTCGATCCAGGAGGCTGCGCCGGGGGGACAAGCACCGCCGGTTCCGTCGGTGCGGAGGACGGCAGGGGCTCAACCCCGTCCACGGGCGCGGGGACCGGGTCGCTCGGCGTCTTGATGTCCGTCTTCTTCCGCAACACCGTCAGACTCCCCACGCACCAGATGTCCGGAGGACTACCAGCCGACACCGCGAGATCTGAGGCAATCGCTGCCGTAGAACCGCTGCTGGGTCCTGGCTCATGGTCGAATGCCTAGCTCGGATCGGTCACCCACACGGTGGCGGACCACCGGTAGGTGCCCGCTTCACTAGTATAGGTCGGCATGTCGATGACAGAGCTGAGATCCCGCGAGTCAGCGAAGCCGAGCGTGCCCAGGTCCGTTGCGGCGGCCGTCACGACATCGTAGGTGGCACCGTCGGCGTTGGCGAACCGCCAGGCGAACGCGTCCTGTCCCGCGGTGCTGCTCATGGTCCAGTGTCCGTTCCTCTCGAGAGCGCTCGCCGGCCCGTCACCCTGGATGAACAGGCCCGACTGAACGTCCCCGGCGTTGGTGAGCACGGTTCGGGTGCCGTTGATCTCTCGGACACCGGTCGCCCCCTGGCCGGACGTGCCGTAGTGCAGATCGGTCCCGGATATGGTCAGGCTGAGTCGCGCCTCGGTACTGACTTCGCCGTTGATCATGCCTCTCTCTGCAGGAGCATCCGACCCCGGCGGGGTGATTGGCGGCGGGGTCGGATGCTCCTGCAG
>JBAXEO010000027.1:0-18006 GCA_037140395.1 Coriobacteriia bacterium | reverse complement strand
CCTGCGGGGTGTTCGCCGTGTACGCACCGGGCGAGGACGTCGCTCGGCTGACGTACTTCGGCCTCCACGCGCTGCAGCATCGCGGCCAGGAGTCGGCAGGCATCGCAGTGGGCGACAACGAGACCGTCACGGTCACCAAGAACCTCGGCCTCGTTTCGCGCGTCTTCAAGGAAAGTGACCTCGATTCCCTTACCGGCGACGTTGCTATCGGCCACACCCGCTACTCGACCACCGGCTCCTCCACGAGCTGGGAAAACGCGCAGCCGCACCTGTCCACCATCGGACACCAGATATTTGCGCTCGCGCACAACGGCAACCTGGTCAACACACACGAGCTGCGCGAGGAGCTCAAGGACAAGGGCCTGCGCTTCCGCTCAACCACGGACTCCGAGGTCATCGCCACGCTGATCGGCTTCTTCACCCTGCAGACTCACCACATCCGCGCCGGTATCCGCGAGACCATGAAGCTCATCAACGGTGCCTACGCGGTGGTCTTGAACACTGAGAACGCCGCCTACGCCTTCCGAGACCCCCACGGCGTCCGTCCGCTCGTCATCGGCGAGCTGCCCGACTCCACCGGTTGGGTTGTCGCCAGCGAAACCTGCGCACTCGACATTGTCGGCGCCACGTTTCTACGCGATGTCGCCCCAGGCGAGATGATCAAGATCTCAGCCGACGGCATCCAAGCCGAGCAGGCCGTTGCCGCACAAAAGCCCTCGCTGTGCATGTTCGAGTTCGTCTACTTCGCCCGCCCCGACTCCGAGATGTGCGACTGCTCGCTCTACGAGGCGCGGCGCCGCATGGGTGAAGCGCTTGCCGGAGAAGCCGCTGTCGAGGCTGACCTCGTCATCGGCGTGCCCGACTCGGGCATTCCCGCTGCGGTTGGCTACGCAGCCGGAAGTGGCATTCCGTACGGCGAGGGGCTCGCCAAGAACCGCTACGTGGGTCGGACGTTCATCTCGCCCAGCCAAATGCTGCGGCAGCAGGGCATCCGACTCAAACTTAATCCGCTCAAGCACGCCATCCGAGGCAAGCGCCTCGTGGTGGTCGACGACTCCATCGTGCGCGGCAACACCACCAAGAAGCTCGTGCAGCTGCTGCGCGATGCCGGCGCTGCCGAGGTCCACATGCGGATCACTTCGCCGCCGGTCAAGTGGCCGTGCTTCTACGGCATCGACACCGACTCCCAAGACCAGCTCATCGCCTCGAGCAACTCGGTCGAGGAGATCCGCGCCCACATCGGTGCCGACTCGCTTGCGTACCTCTCGCAACCGGCCATGGTCGCGGCCACCGGCGCGCCTGCCGAGCAGTTCTGCCTCGCCTGTTTCGACGGCGAGTATCCGGTCGAGATTCCTGACTCGGTGAAGGCAGGCAAGCTTGCGCTCGAGAGTTGCGGCTGATGGGTGGACGGATGGCGGCGCGCCGCTCGAGAGCGGCTGAGTCCACGCGGGCACGCTCGTCGGATACAGTTTCCGGGCCGCAATCGCGCATTGATCGCGGCGAGCGCACACGCTCCGCCGCGCGCCGGGCGCGCTTCGACGTATTCTTCTTCGCGCTCATACTGTTCGCGCTGGCCAAGGCAGTCTATGCCAGAACTCTGGTCCTGGACACCAGCTGGTTCTCGGTAGGCTTCCTGCTTGAAGCCGCCGCAATCGTGCTCCTCTTGGCGCTGGCCGATGTGGTAGTGCCCCGCCGTAGCTACACGGTAGACATCCTCGTCTATACGGCGCTCTCACTCGTCATGCTGGCCAACGTCATCTACGTCTCGGTCTTTGGCCAAATCGTCGATCCGAGCATGCTAGCGATAGCCGGTCAAACCACTGAGGTAACCGACAGCGTCACCTCCATCCTCCGACCCGGCTACCTCGCGTTCGTTCTCGACATTCCGCTACTGATAGCTGCGGCGGTCTACCTGCGACGCACCAATGCCGGACCGATCGGCAGGAGTCGGACGGTTACGGGGGCGCTCGCAATCGCCGCTGTCGTGTTTGCTGCGCAAATCGTTTGGGTGCGCTCGCTGCCGGCGGAAGCTGATGGGCTGGCCGTGGCCAAGGTACGAGGGCTGGCCGCATACCAGGTATCGCGTCTGTTTCCGAGAGAATCGGCCAAGGTGGCCCTAGCGTCTTCGAGTGTCCCGAGCACCCCGGGCTCGCCCAAGCTTCCTGCCGGTCAGCAGCTCCAGCAGCAGATCGAGGAGATTCGGCAGGCCGAATCGGGCGTCCGGATCGCAACATTCCCGAGCGGCACCTACGCGGGCAAGAACGTCATCTTGGTCCAGCTTGAGGCGCTGAACGGGTTCGTCATCGGCAAGAAGTACGATGGCCAATCGATCACGCCAAACATCGACAAGCTCATTAAGACAAGCTGGTACTTCCCCAACACCTACTCGCAGACGAGCGCAGGCAACACCGCTGACGCCGAGTTCATTGCCAACACGTCGCTCTACGCGCCATCCACCAAGCCCGCATCTACGACCTATTCCGTGTACGAGATTCCCGCCTTGCCCAGGTTGCTGAAACAGAAGGGTTACAGGTCACTCACGTTCCACACCAACTACGTGAGCATGTGGAACCGTGGCGAGATGTATGCCGCACTGGGCTTCGACCGCTACTTTGATCGCCCGTTCTTCAAGAACGAGGACATCATGTGGCGCTCGTCGGACCAGGTGCTCTTCCGGCGCGGAACTGACGCGGTTCGCTCGGCGACAGCCAGCGGTCCCGTCTACGCGCAGTTCGTCACAATTACGTCGCACAGTCCGTTCAAGTACCCGTGGGCGAATCGCAGGGCAGTCACGGTGTCTTCCGCAGACCAACAGACGACTGCCGGGCGCTACATCCAGTCAATCAGCTACGCCGACAAGGCCGTGGGGGAGTTCATCAACAAACTCAAGGAAGAGGGGCTCTACGACAACTCTATCGTCATCATCGCGGGGGATCACACCGCCATGTCAGAGGACACGCTGAAAGATGCCGACAAGCAACTTCTGAAGCATTTAATCGGTCGCGATTACAACGAGTCAGACCTGCAGCGTGTGGGCATGATTATCCATCTACCGGGCCAGATTGAGCCCCAGGAGTCCAGCAGCACGATTGGTACTGTCGACATCATGCCGACGATTGCTGACCTTGTCGGCTTGGACCTGTCGGGGACGCCGCACATGGGCAAGAGCGCGTTCGTCGGGTCCAAAGGATTGGTGCCGACGCGAGCTTTTCTGCCTGCGGGAAGCTTCATCAACGACACTGTCGTCTACGAGCCTCAGCTCTCCTTTGACGACGGACACGCCTTCTCGATTACCGACGGTTCTCCAGCGCAGGCGACGGACCAAGAGCGCGCGGACTTCGACCGTGCGGCTGAGTTGAGCACGATCTCGGATCAGTGGCTCAGGAGCCTGCCGCGCAGGTCCAACGCTGCGGCCAATCAGGACCGCGGGTTCTGAGTCGGACGTCGCGGCGCATCGGCACCGCACCGCGTTCCCGATTGGGCATCCGGCTTGCTGAGAGAGCCCGGAGTTAACCAGATTGTTTCGTTCCTGAGCCCCTGCGTGTCGCGTCGCTATACTGAAGAGCAGTCCGCAAGCCAACCGATAGGACTTTTGCCCGCATGTTTCGAAACTCCAGGAGGATCTCCGACGACCTCTTCTTCATCGTCTTGGTCGTTCTCGCCGTTCTCAAGACGGCACTTGCCCGCTACTTCGCACTCGGTGTAACGAACCCGTTGTCGGCGTTTGTGGTCGAGACGGCGCTTATCGTCATCATCTTGGGTGTTGTCGACCTGATTCCCTCGCGTCGCCGCTACCTGCTTACCCTGAGCGCGTACGCCGTGATTTCCTGTCTTCTGCTCGGAGCCACCGTCTACGTTGCGTTCTACGCTCAGCTGTTCGATCCCAACATGCTCGCGGTCGCCGGCCAACTGGGGACGGTCGCCGGCGCGATTCGCGGTCTCATCAAGCCGGTCTACGTCCTCTTCCTCCTAGACATCCCGTTCCTCGCATGGTGGGCGGTGGCTTTGGGCCGCGCCGACAAGAAGCGGATTGCGTCTGCGGCCGCCGACGCCGCAGCAGTCTCGCCCGATTCGGCTGCCCTGCGGCGCAGACGCTCGCGGGTTCCGAGCGCAGTTCCCGGTCGCAGCATCTGGGTGGCGGGTGCGACCATTCTGGCGCTGGCGGTGTTTGCTGGCCAGCTCATGCTGGCGATGCAGATATCCAGCGACGTTGACGGCGTTGCAATTGCGCAACTCCGTGGGCTGGGCGTTGCGCAGGTGTCAGTCTTCCTGCCTCGAACCGCTGAAGGATCCGCGCAAGCGGATTCGGCCGACGTGCAGCTGGCTCCGGCCCCGAGTAGCGTTGCGACGGTGCCCCCCGCCTCAACGTTGCCAACACTCCCCGTAACCGCCGGCAGCAAGCTTCAGGAGCGTATCGAAACGATCAGGGGCGCCAACAACGGCTCGAGAATCACAACGTTCGCGGCTGGGGCATACGCTGGCAAGAACATCATCATGATCCAGGTCGAGGCGCTCAACACGATGGTGATGCAAAAGCAGATCAACGGTGTTGACATCACACCCAATCTCAATGCGCTCATCAATGATAGCTGGTACTTCCCCAACACCTACTCCCAGACCGGCATGGGCAATACCGCCGATGCGGAGTTCGTCGTGAACAGCTCTCTTTACACTCCCAAGGGTCAGGCTGCACCGGTGACCTACGTTGGCCGTGCGATTCCCGCGTTGCCGCGGCTGCTGGGCGAGCGCGGCTACGACGTCTTCACGTTGCACCAGAACACGGCTGCGTATTGGAACCGCAAGGAGTTGTACGCAACGCTCGGTTTTGCTCGCTACTACGATATGGATTTCTTTGGATACACCGACAGGCTGAATCAGATGGGCGCCTCAGACGAGGTGCTCTTCAAGAAGGGCATGAAAGTTCTGCGTGAGGTAGAAGCGACTACGACGCCCTATTGCGCGGAGTTCGTGACGCTTTCGGCCCACACGCCGTTCGATGTGATTCCGCAGTCGCGTCGGCCGATTAAGACACCTCAAGATCTCAAGGGCTCGATCATGGGCGACTACATTTCCTCCGAGAGCTACAGCGACTTCGCTGTCGGGCAGTTCATCAGCCAGCTCAAGGCGGAAGGAATCTGGAACGACGCCGTCGTGGTCGTCTACGGCGACCACACCGCCATGAACGAGAACACGCTTTCGGGGAAGGACGCGCGCGGCGCTCAGGAGCTTCTCGGCCGTGCGTACACCGCGGCGGACCGTCAGCGTGTGCCCCTAATAATTCATCTTCCCGGGCAGACCAAGGCCGAGCTGGTGACCGCTACCGCGGGGCAGGTCGACATCATGCCTACCATCGCCGACCTGGTCGGGCTCGATCTTCGGGGCACTCCCCACATGGGGAAGAGCGTGTTTGTCAACTCAAATTCACTCGTGCCGACACGTTCCTACCTGCCCGGCGGGACCTTCATCAACGATACGGTGCTGTTCATGCCGGGCGTCGGGTTTAACGATGGCAAGGCGGTCAGTGTCGAGACCGCGCAACGCGTGGACAAGACCGATCGAGAGCGCACGGACATGGCGAGAGTCCAGGAGCTGACCAAGATCTCCGACAAGTGGGTCACCGGTCTACCGATGCGCAAGGATGCTCCGGCCAAGCTCATTGGTGGATGGATTCCAAACAAGGCTGCGCGCGAGGCAGCTAAGCCGCTTGGGGCTACACAGAGCGGCGAGTAGACTGGTGAGGTTTTGCCAGGGCAGAGCGAATCCGGCTCCTGCCGATTCGGACGGGGGCGCCGCTGTTGGACCTTAGGAATGCTCGGCGGTCAACCCTGCTGTGGACGGGCGTGCTCGTTCTTGTTGTGGCGATCACGTTTGTTCTAATCGCGCGCGGTGGTTCGCTCGCTCCTTACTCGTGGGCCAAGCACAATAGCCTGGTGGCTCACGCGATGGGAGGCATCAACGGCCAGGACTACACCAACAGTCTTCAGGCGTGGGAGTCGAACTACCAACGCGGCTATCGGGTGTTTGAAGTCGACTTGCGGGTCTTGGACGACGGCACCATCGTCTGCAGTCACACCCAGCCGAGTGAGCTGACGGTCGGTGAATATGAAGCGTCACGGACTGTAGGTGGATACACGCCGCTCACCATGACGAATCTTGCTGAGTTGATGGCCCGGTACCCCGACGCCTGGGTCATGACGGACATGAAGAGCGGTGGCCCGGCAGACCACGACAACTTGCTCAAAGCACTACGCTCAGCGGTCAGCAGTGATTCCACGTCTCAGAGCCGGATAATCGTGCAGGCCTACGAGGAAGCGGACTATCGGGCCGCTCATAAACTCGGTTACGAAAACATCATCTACACCCTCTACCGCCAGCAGATTCAAGAGTGGCCACATTCCATCGCCTTCGCAGCCGAGAACAACATTCGTTTCATCGGAATGCCAAAGGAACTTGTGACCACGGAGACGGTAGAGCAGGCACGATCGAAGCAGATCTGGGTCGGCGTCTACACGGTCAACAGCGAATCCGAGCGATCCCGATACGAGAAGATGGGGGTCACCCACTTCTACTCTGACTATCTTCAGCCGTAGTACTCTGCGCGCGTCTGGCCACAGAGCTGCGAGATCGCTGAAGTAAATGCGGCCTCGGGGGAGTGGGGTTCCGCCGCTATACTGTCGGTGACACCAACTCCGCCGATTTGAGTGAGGGCGCATCCATGACTGACGAGAACGGCCGCCCGCCAAGCAGCGGCCCGGGGACAGGTTCAGGCGACGGCGATCGTCCGCCCACCACCTACCGAGACGCCGGCGTGGACACCGCGCAGGGAGCTCGTGCCGTCGAGGGAATCCGCGAAGCGGTTCGCTCGACCTACCGTCCCGAGGTCATCGGCGACATCGGCGGTTTTGGCGGCCTGTTCTCGATAGCGGCCGCCAAGAACATGGCCGACCCAGTGCTCGTGAGTGGGACCGACGGCGTCGGTACCAAACTCAAGCTCGCACAGCTCCTCGGCCGACACGACACAGTGGGAATCGACCTCGTCGCCATGTGCGCGAACGACATCTTGGTCTCCGGCGCTGAGCCGCTCTTCTTTCTCGACTACGTGGCTATCGGCAAGCTTGACGCCGATGTGGTCGCCCAGATCGTCTCGGGCATCGCCGAAGGCTGTCGCCAGGCTGGCTGCTCGCTCATCGGCGGCGAGATGGCCGAGCACCCCGGCGTGATGCCGGCCGACGACTACGATCTATCTGGCTTCTGCGTGGGACTGGTCGACCGGCCTGACCTCATAGACGGCAGCACGGTGGCCCCGGGTGATGTCGTGCTTGGGCTAGCCTCCAGCGGGCTGCACTCCAACGGCTTCTCGCTCGTGCGCCGGGTGCTCGTCGACGGTCACGAGGCCGCACTCGATCTGCCGAGGCTGGACCTGAGCGGCGCAACGCTCGGCGAAGCGTTGCTGACGCCGACGCGCATCTACGCGCAGGCCATCCTGCAGCTGTTGCGCTCCGACATCCCCGTCAAGGCGATGGCGCACATCACGGGTGGCGGCATCACCGAGAATCTCGACCGCGTGCTCCCCGCCGACTGCGACGCTGCGATTGCGAGTGACTCCTGGCCGGTCCCGCGCGCTATCGAGCTCGCCGTCGAGGCAGCAGCGCTGCCAGCCGACGATGCGCTTCGCACCTTCAACATGGGTATCGGGTTCGCGCTGGTGCTTGCCAAGGCTGATGCGCCGGGAGCTGCTGTGCTTCTGCGCGAGGCGGGCGAGAGCGTCTTCGAGATTGGCGAAATCGTCCGCGGCGAGGGCAAGGTGGTCTACCGATGAGCATCCGCAAACTGCGTTTCGGCGTCCTGATCTCCGGTTCCGGGACCAATCTCCAGGCGGTCATCGATGCGAGCGAGTCCGGTGCGCTGGATGCCGAGGTGACCGTCGTCATCTCAAACCACGACGCCGCGCGTGGGCTGGTTCGAGCTAAGGAGCACGGCATCGCCGCCGTCTACATCGACCGGGGTGCGTATTCGACCCCGCGCGAGTACAACGCCAAGATCCGCGACATCTTAAGCGAGCACGTTTGTGACTACGTAGTGATGGCCGGCTACATGCGGCTGCTGGGCCGAGAGGTGCTGGACTTCTTTCCCAACCGCGTCATCAATCTGCATCCGGCGCTTCTGCCGAGCTTTCCCGGCGCAAACGGCATTCGCGATGCTTTCGACTCCGGCGTCAAGATCACGGGCGTGACCGTGCACTTTGCCAGCGAGGTGTTCGACGAAGGCCCCATCATCGCCCAGGAACCCGTCGCAATCGCCGAGGACGACACCGTCGAGTCGCTTGAGGCCAAGATTCACGCTGTCGAGCACGAGCTTCTGCCCCGAGCGCTGCAGCTGATTGCGGCGGACCGGGTCGAGATCGTCGGGCGCAAGGTGCGGATCGCACCGGCGTGAGAGGAGCACTCGGTCCACTCGGCCCGCTGGTTGCGGGGCCGGAGGTCTCGGCGGCCGACTGGCTCGTCGCGCTGAGCGATCGGGAGCCGCTCGTGCTCGACCCCGCACGCGAAGCTGGGTGGTTTGGGGGCACTGCACTGGTTGCGGTTGATCCGGTGGCCAGCGGCAAAATCGCCGGCTGCTCGGGCGCGTCGCTCTCGGCGGTGGGGGCCGTCCTGCAGGAAGCCTTCGATGCGATTGAGCCGCGCTTGACGGTCGTGCTGGTGCCCTACTCGGGGGACTCGGCGTTTGCGGCCTTTGCCGGGGGACTTGTCGGCGGTGAGGACGGGTGGCGCACGTGGGGGACGCTGCAGTCTGATGCGCTCCCGGTGCCAGCACGGGCCTCCGAGCCGATGCCAGCTTCTGGAGGCCCCGCCACCGCGCTGCCCCTCGTTTCCGATGCGAGCTCCGACATGGACGCCGCGGGGTTCTCGGCGGGGGTCGAGGAGGTCCGAGAGGCGGTTCGTTGCGGCGACGTGTACGTGCTCAACCTCACGCGGCGCCTGACTGCTCGGGCGCGGCTAGACCCTGCGGAGACTTTTCGCGCGCTGGTCGCCGGTACGCCGGCCTCGATGGCGGCGGCATGGCGGCGGGCAGAGGGGTGGCTCGCGTCCGTCTCCCCGGAGCGGTTCGTGCGTCTGCGTGACCGCGAGGTGTGGATCGATCCGGTGAAAGGAACCCGGCCTCGGGGCAGCGACGCGGTGTCGGATGAGGCGCAGAGGCGCGATCTGGAGCAAAGCGAGAAGGAGCGCGCCGAGCACGTCATGATCGTCGACCTCGAGCGCAACGACCTGGGGCGCGTGTGCGTGCCCGGCAGCGTGGCGGTCGACCCACTGTTCCGGGTGGAGTCCACTGTCTACTGCCATCAGGCCGTCAGTCGCGTCTCGGGGCTCCTGCGACCCGAGTGCGGCATCGGCGACGTGCTTGCCGCGACGTTCCCATGCGGCTCGGTGACCGGCGCACCCAAGATTGCGGCGATGCGGATCATCGAGCGCCTTGAGAATTCGCCACGTGGTGCCTACACGGGCTCGCTGCTGGTAGCGGTGCCCGGTTCGTTGGACTCCTCGGTCCTTATCCGGACGCTGGAGGGGGCGGGCGAGCGCGTGCAGTACGGGACGGGTTGCGGCATTACCGTGGATTCCGACCCAGCTTCGGAATGGGAGGAGAGCGTTCTAAAGACCGAGCCAATCCTGGGTGCCGTCCCGTCCGAGGCGATCAAGGAGACCTGCCGGGTGGTCGACGGCGGAGTGCCGCTGTGGGCGTACCACCGCACTCGGCTCCAGCGCGGCGGGTGCGGCGAGCCGCTGCTCGCCGAGGTGCAGCGCGTCGCTCTCGGCGAAGCCGCGCGCTGGGGGGCGACGCATGAGGCCGACGGCCGGATGTCGGTCGTGGTCATGCCGCAGGGGACGGTCAGTGCGGCGGCGCTGCGGTTTAGCTCGTCCCTAGACGTCGCTGGCGGACCCCTCGCCGTGCGGGTCGACGTGGGCGACGACATGCCCGCGCATCGAGGCCTCGCAAAGCCGGCGAATCGTGCCTGCTGGGACGCCGCGCACCGGCGCGCCGAGGCGCTCGGGGCGCATCAGGCGATTCTGGTCGACGCCAACGGGTTCGTCGTCGATGGATCTACGGCGGCGGTGTGGATCGTCGAGCGGGGGGAGCTTGTGACGGTTCCGTCGCCACCCGCCATCGCGAGCGTCTCGCGCGAGTTCTTGCGCGATGCTGCATTAGCGGCCGGAAGCAAGGTGCGACTCGACCCGATCAGCTGGGAGCGCTTCGAATCCGCCGAGGAAGCGTTTCTCACCAACGCGCTGGGCGGATGCGTTGCCGTTCGTGGTCGCGGCGGTCCGGCCTCGAAGCTCGCGGCTTCCTGGTTCGCCGAGGCGTGGGCCGATGCGCCCACGCAGTCCTAGCGGGTCCGCCAGGTTGAACGCGGCCCCGGCGGCCACGCGCGGTGGGCGGTAAGCTTCCTTCACGTTGGCGGCGCTGGTATATTCGCTGATGGCGGCTATCGAAGTGCCGACACGCAGTTAGACGGGGAGACCATCATGGTGCACAAGAACTACAGGTTTGCGGCGACGGTTGCCGCGCTACTGCTCGGCTCGGCGCTCGTTGCCGGGTGCAGTTCAGGAGCGAACACGGCGACCACCGGGTCGAGCGGCCAAGCAGTCAAGATCGGACTCGCGGTGCCGCTCACCGGAGATAATGCAATCTACGGCCAAGGCATGAGGAAGGCGGTACAACTCGCCATCGATGAGGCCAACGCCTCGGATGCCGTCAAGAAGGCCGGATACACCTTCGACCTACACGCCGAGGACGACATGGGCGACCCCAAGCAGGCCGTCAACGTGGCGAACCTGCTCGCAAGCGACAGCAAGGTCGCCGGAGTGGTCGGTCACTTCAACTCCGGCTGCTCGATTCCCGCAGCTCCGGTCTACAACGACTCCAAGCTCGTGATGGTGTCGGTTTCGTCGAATCCGGCGCTCACCGCACTGGGCCTCCCCAACGTCGCTCGTGTTGTTGCCAAAGACGACGCGCAGGGCGCGGCGGCGGGAGCGCTCGTCGCCGGCAAACTCGGCCTCAAGAAGGTTGCTGTCGTAGATGACTCGACCCCATACGGACAGGGCCTCGCGGCACAGTTCACCTCGGCATTTGAGAACGCAGGCGGACAGGTTGTCGCCGAGGAGCACATCAACGCGGGTGAGGTCGACTTTGGTGCGCTGGCCAATCGCATCAAGGCCAAGGCCCCGGTCGCAATCTACTATGCTGGCGCGCTGAACCAGGGCGGGCTTCTCTCCAAGCAGAGCAAGGAATCGGGGCTGAAGGTGCCGCTGATCGGCGGCGACATGATCTACTCGGCCGAGTACATCACCATCGCTCAGCCGGCCAACGCGGAGGGTGACATCGCGACATCGCTGGGTCTGCCGCTCGAGCAGCAGCCCAAGGGCAAAGAGTTCACCGCCAAGTACAAGGCCGAGTTCGGCTCGGCGCCGGAGGCCTACGACTCCTACGCCTACGATGCGGCGTGGTCGATCATCAACGCTATCGTCAAGGTTGGACCGGAGCGGGCGACCGTCATGAAGGCTGTGCGCGACGGTAGCCTCGACGGCGTCACCGGCGTTGTGGCTTTCGACCAGAACGGCGACAACAAGCAGCAGATCATCTCGGAGTACAAGGTCACCGGAGGCGAGTGGAAGCAGCTGCAGTAGCTCGCATCCCATTCTCGAGATACCACTGATTTCCTATAGGTTCCTATAAGTTCCTCCATGGTGCTACACTCGGCGCCATGGAGGAACTTTGGGACATAGCCCGTGTTGCAACGTACTTGGGCGTCACTGAACGCACCGTGTACAACAAGGTGCGGGCCGGCGAGTTGCCGGCGGTCAAGGTCGGCCGCCTCTGGCGGGTGCGTGCGTCGGACTTGGAGGCCTGGCTTGCACGGAGCGGGCGAGCTCCGTCTGTCGCCGCGGCCGCGGCGGGCGCACTCGCTTTCGCGGTCGCCGAGCCAGGGCCGATTCCGCCGCGCGCCGAGCTCGAAGCGCTCTTGGCGCCCGTCGCCGATCAGCTCGAGCGGCGGCTGATGTTCGTCGGCCTGCTGAGCGGCGGGGTCGAGGCGCTGGGGTGGCCCGCGCCCGTGGTGGTGGGCGGCCACGCTGTCGAGTTCTACACCGCCGGCAGCTACGCGACGGTCGACATCGACCTAGCCGGCGACTCGGAGCCGGTCGGCCAGGTGCTCGATGCGTGGCGCTTTCAGCGCGAGGGGCGGCACTGGTATGACGAGGAGCTTGGGCTCGTCGTGGAAGTGCCGGGTTCCTTGCTGGGGCCGGACGAGAAGCAACACTCCGTCGAGTTGCGCATTGGCCCGATGATCGTACGGATCATCGGCATCGAGGACTTGGTAATCGATCGACTTGCGGCTTGCGTGCACTGGAAGCATACGGAGTCGTGCGAATGGGCCGTCAGACTGCTCAGGGCGGCCGACGAGATCGATCCGACATATCTCCGCCGGCGCGCAGTCGAAGAACAGGTGGCCGACGGGCTCGAACGGGCGCTGAAAGAGGCCGGTACCCAATGAGCAGGACTGTTGAGTGGAGCGTTTGGCAATCACGACGCCTTGAGACCGCGCGTAGCAGCGCGCGACTGGCCGAGCGGCTCTCGGATTCCCGCCGCACCGGCTCTGCACGTACTCGCAACGACGACGACGTGGCCATCATCACGCGCATGATGCGAGTCGAGCTCGATCGACGCCAAGCCGAAGGTCGCCTCGTGCGGCTCGGCCCGCGCGCGTACGAGCTCCATCCTCGGACGCGGTAGCGGTCTTCTCGGCGGGCGAGGTGGGGCGTTTTGCGGCTCGCTTTCGGCTACAATAGCCTCACCGTCAAGCACCATCCGCCCTTCCCGTGCCCACCAGTCCCAGGAGGTCGTCTTAGGTGTCTAATCCCATCATCAAGCGCGCGCTCGTCTCCGTGACCGACAAGACCGGCGTGGTGGAGTTCTGCCGCGCGCTGTCGACTGAGTTTGGCGTCGAGATCGTCTCAACGGGTGGCACCGCTAAGGCGCTCGCTGACGCCGGTGTGGCAGTGCGCCCCATCGACGACCTCACCGGCTTTCCCGAGATGATGGACGGTCGCGTCAAGACGCTGCACCCGCGCGTCCACGGTGGCCTACTCGCTCGCCGAGACGTGCCAGCACACCTCGCGGCTGCCGAGGAGCACGGCATCGGTCTCATCGACCTGGTGTGCGTCAACCTCTACGCCTTCGAGGCCACCGTCGCCCGCGAGGGCGTCACCGAGGCTGAGGCGATCGAGAACATCGACATCGGCGGCCCGAGCATGCTGCGCTCCGCGAGCAAGAACTTCGCGAGCGTCACCGTGGTCACCGACCCCGCTTCCTACGACGACATCCTCGCCGAGATGCGCGCCAACGCCGGCGCCACCACGCTTGAGACGCGCCGCGCGCTGGCAACCGAGGTATTCCGGCTCACGAGCCACTACGACAATCAGATCTGGCAGTACCTCTCGGACTACAAGGGCCAGATGTTTCCCCAGGAGGTCCGCCTGCGCCTGCTCAAGGCCCAGGAGCTGCGCTACGGCGAGAACCCGCACCAGCAGGCGGCGCTGTACCGCTTCAGCGACGCGAAGCCCAACACGCTGGCCCTGGCCACGCAGCTGCAGGGCAAGGAGCTCTCCTACAACAACTTCCTCGACACCGACGCCGCATGGACCGCCGTGCGCGAGTTCGTCGCCGACGACCCCACGTGCATCATCATCAAGCACGCCAACCCCTGCGGCAGTTGCACCGACGCCGATATCGTGACCGCGTACCAGAAGGCGTGGGCCGCCGACCCGACCTCCGCGTTTGGCGGGGTCATGGCCTTCAACCGCACCGTGCCCGCCGCTCTTATCGAGCGCATCTTCGCCAACGAGCAGTTCGTCGAGGTCATGATCGCGCCCGACTTTGAGCCTGCCGCACTCGAGCTGCTCAAGCAGAAGGAGAACCTGCGCGTGCTGGCAACCGGCGGCATGCGTGCCGTGGGCGAGCACTACGAGTCGCGCGCGATAGAGGGCGGGATGCTCATCCAGCAGTCGGACTCGGTCTCCGAGGACCCGGCCGACTTCACGGTCGTCTCAAAGCGCCAGCCTACCGCCGAGGAGATGAAGCAGCTCATCTTCGCGTGGAAGGTCGCCAAGAGTGTGAAGAGTAATGCCATCCTGCTCGCCAAGGACTCCGTGAGCGTGGGAGTAGGCGCCGGACAGATGAACCGAGTGAACTCCGCTCGCATCGCCGTGATGGGTGCGGGCGAAAACGCGAGGGGCGCCGTGTGCGCGAGCGATGCGTTCATGCCGTTCCCGGACTCGCTCGAGGTATGCGCCGAGGCCGGCGTGACCGCTGTCATTCAGCCCGGTGGCTCGATGCGTGACGACCAGTGCATAGCAGCGGCGGACGCCGCGGGCCTGGCGCTCGTGTTCACGGGTGCCGCGAACCGTCACTTCCGGCACTAGGGCGAACCGTGGCTATCGACTTCGACTGGGTCGGTTTTCGGGCGCTTGTAGCGCGACTTGACGACCTGCTAGCCGCCGAGACCGAGGATGCAGAGTTCGCTCAGAATCTGCGGCGCGCGATCACTTTCATCTACACCGCAGGCGTCGCGATGCCGGCTGGCAGCGACGTCTACGAGGACGCCGGCGAGGAGTTCTGGTCGGGCGCGGTGACGTTGAAGCTCGACGCACCCGACCCCGCCGAGCTGGAGGAATCGGTGCTCGCCCTGGCGCAACGCATCATCACCTCCGTCGACGCCGCTCAGCCGGAAGGCGATGTCGAAGTCGAAGACATCGAGGAGCTTGCCGAGGCCACCGCGGTCCAGATCCTCGAGCTCACCGCCGCGCTCTCGGAGGGCAGTACGCATTTCGATGCGACGCGCTCGCGGGAGGCGTCGTGGGAGTGGACATTCCAGTTCGACGAGTGGGGCACGAACGCCCTGGCGGCCATCTCGGCGCTCCACGAGCTGCTTTGGGGCGCTCGGTAGGGGCTGTTGCTGCCCGGTTTAGAGCCGGATTCGTTGACCGTGTGCAGGAGCGCGGTTACACTTGCGTGCGCGTTGCCCTCGCAGGGCTCGTGCGGGCCGTTAGCTCAGTTGGTAGAGCAGGGGACTTTTAATCCCAAGGTCGCAGGTTCGAAACCTGCACGGCCCACCAGAAGTTGATACGCCCCCATCGTCTAGCGGCCAAGGACTCCGCCCTTTCAAGGCGGCAACAGGGATTCGAATTCCCTTGGGGGCACCAGATTCTCTCAGGCGAGAAGCCTGTGTAGCCCGATTTCGAGTGTGAAATCGGGCTACAATTGTCGTGGGGTCTTGGGAGCTTCGGGGAAGACAAAACCCCAGCTCAGAGTGGGTGTTAGGCCGCTCAAGTGCCTCTCAGCAATCCCTCTTGCTCAAGGGTGCCGTTGTCGCCCGATTTGTCGCCCAAACCGTCTTGAACAGGCCCGAATGAAACGCCCCGGGTCTGATGGAGGCTCCGTTTCCGGGATTACTTGGTCCTGGAGAGAGGAGCCAGCCCCATATAGCGGGCTAGTCATACGGTCCGCGGCTGCTAGGCTTCGCGCGCCTCATCGGCCGCATGCAAGCGATTCGCAAGTCCCATGAGAACTGCGTCTCTCTGGGCGACAGTGTCTCCCGGCGTGCCGAGCCATCGCGGATCGAGTTCGGCGTGTCTCACGACGAGTTCGTAGAGCGCCGGTGCCGCAACGTAGTGTGCGCTGCGCCCAGCGCCCCTCGCTTGAAGAGCGCCGGCCGCGACGAGCTTCGCCAGGTCGTGTGAGGCAGTCACTTCGGAGACGTCTGCCATCCCACGGTAGTAGCGGTTGGTGACCTCGCGCGCGAAGAAGGCGTCGTAGAGTGCATGCGTGGCGCGTTCGTTCAGGCCCATGTCGCTCACGGCGGCGTCCTGCAGCACCGTCCACAGGGCGCGTTCGGTGGTGTTGCGCAACGAGAGCGCCTCGACCTGGGCGACCTGCGCTTGCACGTGGGCCTCGAGGAATGGGGTGACGTCGGTGTCAGGAGCCCACTCCGTTCCGAGACAGGCGAACGCGGAGTAGTAGTCCTCGAGGTGACGGCCCCACCACTCCTCAAGGCTGGTGAATTGAGGCAATCGGTATCCGGCGCGATACATCGAAAGCGATGCGACGATACGCGCGGTGCGGCCGTTGCCATCGGAAAACGGGTGGATGCCCGCCACCGACACGTGCGCGAGCGCCGATGTCACCGGCCCGGGCTCATTCGTTCCGTGAAGCCATGCCGCCAAGTCGTCCACGAGCGATGGCACCTTCTCGGCCGGAGGGGGCAGGTAGACCTGTGCGCCGCTCGCGCTGTTCGTGAGCCAGTTCTGGTTCTCCCTGAACCGTCCCGCGCCCTTGGCGTACGAGCCGCCCAGCACGAGGTGGTGAAGCGAGAGCACCAGTTCGCTTTGCCACTGGAATGCGCCGGCGTCGGCGCGAGCGAGTACGAAGCGCATGGCATCGCGATAGCCGTCGACCAGGTCGATGTCTTCTACAGAGACGCCGGTCGGTCTGTCACCTGCCAGGATCCTGCGAGCCTCGTCGACGGTGACCGCCACACCCTCCATGATCGTGGAGGCGGCTATGGCCTCTGCCTCAAGGTCGCGCCGCGTCCGCCCCAGCCAGATCCGGGGGAGCGGCCCCTGAGCATCTAGGCGAGCGCGGAGTTCTTCGATCCGGCGGACGCCTATGGCGACGGCCTCTGTAGTCTCGTATCGGTACACGGTGGAGAACCTTTCTGATTGAAGCCAGAAACACTAACGCGATTATATGATTAATCACAAAGACGGCAAGAGCGGCTCCTCCATTCTCGTCCCGGATCGGAACGTCCCAGATTTGTCGCCCGATTTGTCGCCCAAGTACACGGCGAATGGCCGGTTGCTATCTCAGCACCAGCCCCACATTCCCTTTTCAGGTCAATCTGTTGAGCGTTCTTTCCGGCGTGACGCGCCGTCGTCGGCTAACCTACTATCCGGCATTGATGGCGACGAGGATCGGGGGCGACAGTGGCCTTCAGCGAGTTGGAACTGAAACTGATTGATGCCAGCGTCGGGAAGCTGTGCCGAGACTCGTCTCCGCCCGAGCATCGGGACGAGTTGCGCTGCGTCTACGACATCGAAGGTCACGGAGTGTCGGTATTCGAGGAGCGGCCTCCGTGGGACGGTAGCCCGGGTGAATGGACGCGTGCGGGAGTCGCCAGGTTCCGTTACTTCCGCTCTCGGGGGGAGTGGACGCTCTACTGGATGCGCGACGACCTCGAGTGGCACGTCTTCGATGACGTGCCCCCGACCGCGGACTTAGCAGCGCTCGTCGCGGTCGTCGATGAGAATCGGTACGGAGCGTTCTGGGGGTAGTTGAAGCTGACCGCGTCCGCCGGCGTTGGTATGCGACTTAGTAAAACACCGCTGAACGCGAGATCCTGAGTACGATGAGTCGACCACAAGTTGGTAACCACCACTGCGAATGCTCACTTTGAGTGGTACTATCTACCCGAGGTGACCAACATGAGCGTTCAGTCGTATCTCGAGCAGCACCACGTCTTCTCACTTGAGGAGTTCAGAGGCGAGCTGGGCGAAGGTCGCACTTCGTACAACTTGCTGACTCGCGCCGTGAAGAAGGGCCACGCGGATCGGGTCATGCGAGGCGTCTATGTCTCGCGTACGGGCCAGTTCTCCGAGGTCGAACCAGATCCCTACCTCGTAGCCGCTGCAGTCTCGCACGACGTGGTCATGGTCTATCACGCTGCGCTCGAGCTTCACGGGCTCGCACATAGCCCGTCGCGTCGGGTCCAGTTCACATCCGCCCGGCTGGCGACTCGATTCGCCTACAGGGACTTCGAGTACGAACGCTATCAGCGACCGAAACCCTCGGCGTCGGGCGACGCCGCTCAGTCCACGACGCTCGTTGCCCGACCACAAGGGGTCGTCAGGGTCACCATCCGCGAGAGGACGCTCGTCGACTGCATCAATCACGTGGACC
>JBAXEO010000026.1:0-18399 GCA_037140395.1 Coriobacteriia bacterium | reverse complement strand
GTACAGCACAACGTGCACGTCCTCGACGGTGATCAGACCTGCCGGCAGCATTGCCGACCACACCTCGGCCAGCGCGGTTACTCGGACTGAGTCGTCGATTACGCTGACTACCACCGGGCAGTCGGTCGACATCCGAAGACCATGCTTAGCGACCTCGCGGCTCGATGCGCCATAACCGGTCATTCCGCGCAGCGCCGTGGCGCCCGCACAGCCTTGGATTCGAGACTGGTCGACAAGCGTCTGGTAAAGAGGCTTGTCCTGATACATCTCGTCCTCACCCACATACGCCGAGAGGCGCTTAGCATTGCCTACCAATCCGTGTTTCACAGTAATCTCCCCTGTCGCCGTATCTCGGCAGCCTGTCGGGCAAAGGGCGCAAAACGCCCCCAGAGCTCCGATGCGATTCTTGTCTTGCGCATCACTGGCAACTCCTCCACACCATCGGCAGTGACGACCCACACCCGATTCTCGTCGGAAGCGAAGCCCAGTCCCGGCCGGGACACGTCGTTTGCAACGACGGCATCCAGGCCCTTGTCGGCGAGTTTGCGCGAAGCAGCAGCCAAGACATCCTGCGTCTGAGCTGCAAATCCCACCAGAAAGCGACCGTCCTGGTCGGCAGCAAGCTCACGCACTATGTCGACGGTGCGCTCAGTCTCGATGACCAAAGCCGCCGAGGACTTCTCCTGCTTGTGCGCGGATGGCGCAATCGGACGGAAATCCGAGACCGCCGCGGTGGCAACCAGCACGTCGCACGCAGGGTAGGCGTCGACGCAGGCTTGTCGCATCTCCTCGGCGGTGGTTACTCGCACTGTGCGTACGCCATAGGGATGCGGGAGCGTGGTGGGTCCACTGACCAGCGTGACTGAGGCGCCTCGGCGTGCGGCTTCATGGGCGATCGCGTAGCCGGTCTTGCCGCTGGAAGCGTTGCTCAGGAAGCGGACCGGGTCGATTGCCTCGCGAGTGGGACCTGCGGTGACAAGCACACTGACTCCGGCCAGGTCGCGGGTGCGGCCGACTTCGGCCAAGATGGCTTCGGCGATGGTGTCGAGGTTGGCGAGGCGTCCCTCCCCCACATCTCCGCAGGCGAGCTCTCCGCTCTCGGGCGCAACGATGATCGCTCCACGTGCGCGCAGGGTCTCGACTGCAGTTTGTGTCGTCTCGGCTCGCCACATGTGCTCGTTCATGGCCGGCGCAATAACTAGCGTCGCCTCGGTGGCCAGCGCGGTGGTCGAGAGTAGATCATCCGCACGTCCGTGGGCCAGCTTGGCGATGGTGTTGGCGGTGGCGGGAACCACGGCGAACACATCGGCTTCCTGGGCTAGAGAGATGTGGTGCACGCGTGCATCGGCCTCGTCCCACAAGCCCACCGCGACCGGCTCATCGGTCAGGGCGCGAAACGTGGTCGGGCCTACAAAGCGAGTTGCCGCCTCGGTCATCACGACTTTGACTCGGCAGTTGGCGCGCATGAGCGTCCGAGCGAGCTCGCACGCCTTGTAGGCGGCGATGCAGCCGGTCACGCCCAGAACAACCGTGGGCTTTTCAGATGATGGCGTCATGGGGACAAGTATGGCATGCCCCATCAACCGCATGCCTCATGAGAGGACGCCGTGTCCACGCAACCTGCACCCTACGGACCCGAGGTTCGCATTCGCATCGGCGGACCGGCCGGCTTTGGAATCAAGGCTGCTGGCCAGATGCTCGCCCGAGTGTTTGCCCGAGGTGGTTACCACACTTTCGACCTGACCGAGTACCCCTCGCTCATCAAAGGCGGCCACAACTCCTACCACCTGCGGGTCAGCGAGCAGGAGATCTTCAGTCACGTCATGCCCACCGACCTTCTGCTCGCTCTCGACGCGCAGACCGTCAGCCTTCACCTCCCAGAGCTAACGCAAGGTGCCGCCATCATCTTCGATCCGGCCGATGCCGCCGCCGCTGATCTCGACCTCGCCGGCCGAGATGACCTGTGTCTGGTGCCGGTACCGCTGACAGATATCGTGTATGAAGTCGGCGGCGTCAAGATCATGCGCAACGTCGTCGCCTTGGGCGCGGTGCTTGGACAGCTCGGATTCCCACTGCAAGGGCTTCTGGACTCGCTGGAGGCGCAATTCGCGCACAAACCAGCGGAGGTAGCCGAGCACAACGTCGCGGCCGCCACACGCGGCTTTGAAGTCGCAACTGCGCTGCAGTGCACGTCCCCCCACCGGCTCCAAGTTTTGCCGCCGCGACCATTCGTTCTCGCCGACGGGAACGAGGCTTGCGGGCTCGGCGCTCTGGCCGCCGGAATCGGGTTCTACGCTGCCTATCCCATGACACCCGCCAGCTCCCTGCTCACCTTCATGGCCAAGCACGCCGAGGACCAAGCTGTCGTGGTCAAACACACCGAGGACGAGATTGCCGCCATAAACATGGTTATCGGCGCGGCATTTGGCGGGACCCGCTCGATGTGTGCCACCTCTGGCGGTGGATTCGCGCTGATGGTCGAGGGGCTCGGCTTCGCGGGTGTCAGCGAATCGGCTGTAGTCGTGGGCCTGTTCACGCGTCCGGGTCCGGCCACCGGACTGCCCACCTATACAGAACAGTCCGACTTGCGGTTTGCCATCCACGCGGCTCAGGGCGAGTTCTCGCGCGTCATACTCGCACCTGGCGATCATGCGGATGCGTTTGACCTGACGTGGCAGGCGTTCAACTTGGCCGACCGTCTGCAGACTCCCGTGATTATCCTGGGGGACACCTACCTCTCGGACAACCGCCAGACGCTGGATCAGTTCGCAAGCGACGACGTCACTGTCGACCGTGGCGAGCTGGTAACTGAGGGCAAAGTCGAGGACTACGAGCGTTATGCGCTGACCGACTCCGGGGTGTCGCCGCGTGTGCTACCGGGTGTTGAGGGCGCGGTGCAACTCGTGAACAGCTACGAGCATGATGCGCACGGCTGGGCGACCGAGGATCCCGCGACCCGCGACTCACAGAATTCCAAGCGACTCGCCAAGCACAAACTCGCGGTGGAGCTTGCGCCCCCTCCAGTGGAGTTTGGACCGCGCGAGGCCGATCTGTCGATTCTGCTCTTTGGGAGCACCAAGATGCCTACGCGTGAAGCGATGAAGTGGCTTTCGGCCGAGGGAGTCACTGTCAATATGCTGCAGCTCGTCACGGTCTGGCCCTTCCCCGCCGCTTCCGTCGCCGAGTTTCTTGAGCGCTCTACGCGTTCACTGGTCATAGAAGGCAACGCCACCGGACAGCTGGAAGGGCTGGTCCGGGAGTTCTGCCTGCGCGAGCCGGGCCATCGGCTGCATCGCACTGACGGCCGTCCCTTCTCGCCCGAACTCATCTACGCCACTGTCCACCGCATTCTCGGACAACATGTCGATCTTACCGACGCCGGGGCTGTCGCAACGACCCGAGGAGCACGCTGATGCCTGACGTCAAGGAGTTCGCGACCGGCGCCAAGCCGACATGGTGCCCGGGATGCGGCAACTATGGAATGTGGGAGGCGCTCAAGCGTGCGCTTGCCCAGCTGGGCTGGGACAAGCGGGAGTTCGCCGTGGTGTGGGGAATCGGCTGCCATGGCAACGGCGCCGACTTTCTGGATGTCCAAGGCATGCATGCGCTGCACGGGCGCGCACTCCCGCCTGCGACAGCGCTTCGCCTCACACGCCCAGACCTGCACGTAATCGTAGAGATGGGCGACGGGGATGGCTACGGACTGGGCATGGGACACTTCATCCATACGCTGCGCCGCAATCCGGACCTCACCGTCATCGCCCACAACAACCAGATCTACGGACTGACAGCCGGTCAGGCCTCCCCAACAACCGACCACTTGACCCGAACGGTTTCCACTCCGACAGGCGTGCTCGAGGAGCCCGTCAATCCTATCGGACTTGCACTGGCCGAGGGCACAACGTTCATTGCCCGCGGGTTCGCCGGAGACATCCCTCACCTCACACAACTCTACGTACAAGCGCTCTCGCATAAAGGGCTTGCTCTTGTCGACGTATTCCAGCCTTGCGTCAGCTGGAACCACCACAACACCCTCCAGTGGTTCCGGGAGCGTGTGTACAAGCTCGAGGATACCGACTGGGACTCAACGAATAGAGTCGCGGCGTTTGAGCTCTCACTGTCGACATTCCACGATCTGACCTGCTCGCCTGAGACCTGCCGCGTCCCTATCGGCGTGTACTATTCCGAGTCTGGTGTGCCCACCTACGAGGACGGCGTGGCTGCTTCGCAGCAGCCCGGGTGGAAGCGCGCAGAAGAGCCGCAGGACGTGTCGGGTATTGCAGCGTCTCTCGGCTAGATAGTCCCGGCACGCTCGACTCGCCGAGAAGAATCATCACTCAAACCGGCGCGGCCTCTTGGCGATGCACTGTGAATCTGACCGATCATCCGACAGAACGGAGCTGCGACGTCGGGATCAAACTGAGTTCCGGTGCAGCGCTCAATCTCGGCAACGGCGTCTGATGCCGAAAGGCCACCTCCACCGTTGCCTGTCGCAATCAAGGACTCGTAGGCATCGCAGACTGCCAGAATCCTGGCCTCCACAGGAATATCAGTGCCGGACAGCCCGTCCGGATAACCAGACCCATCCCAATGCTCGTGATGATGGCGCACTGCGGGAAGGATCTCAGTCAGGCCCGCCGACGACAAAATCCGCTCGCCAAGAACCGGATGTTGTTCAAGAAGTTGCCGCTGCTCGTGTGAAAGGGAACCGGAGGAGCGAAGCACTGAGTCTGGAACACCGATCTTGCCGACATCATGCAGATGAGACGCGAGTACCAAGGCGGAGACGCTTGCCGCGGGCAAGTCAAGCACCAGCGCCAACGCGGCTACAAGGTCGGCAATGTTGTCCGAGTGGTGACGGTTGTCGGAATCTCGGGCGTCGACGGCCGACGCGAGAACCCGCATTGTGGTTCGTCTGGCCTGTGTCCTAGAAGCTGTGAGCCCCGACTCATCCAGAAGACCGGTAGTGAGCGTGCTGTCATAGACAACGATCGCCAATCCGTCCATCTTCGCCGCGATCGCCAACGCCTGACTCGAACACGAGAGCAGGTCATGCGCACCCGCAGCGGATGCGGGAAACATTGCGATACCTGCCGACAAAGCCACTGGCATTCCGTGCGACTCCACATCACGTGACGAGGCGATGAGTAGCTTCTCGGCGAGCCTGAAGGCCGCCTCAGCATCGACGCCTCGCGCGATCAAAACGAAGAGATCGCTAGTGGTGGTACACAGTGTCGTATCGCCCTCCGCTCCATTCGACAGAGCTCGTGCGACGGTGGCCACGACACGATTGACCTGATCTGGGCCACCGAGGTCGGAAACGGTCTTCAGACCGCCAATACCGAAGGAGATCACCGCCACGGTGGCATCTGCGTCTTTCGCAACGGCAAGATCACTTGTGAGTCGGCGGCGAAGATAGCGACCGTTGAAGAGGCCCGTCAGCGAGTCCATTGAGGCCTGATTGCGATTGAACACGGTCTCGCTCGTTTCCACCCACGATCTGGAAATCAAAACTAGCGCGAGAGCCGCGGCGGCAACGACGATAGGGAAACCCTCCGGGCGATCCCCGACGCGGAGTGCTGAAATGCCCAATGCCACGAAAGACGCCCCTAGAATGAACGCCCATAGGATCGAATACCACCACCGCCCGATAAGGGGCGACGACCCTGGATCCATATTCTGGTGAGCCTGCTGGCTGGTAGCACGGTATACCGTCGCCATGAACATCACGTAGTAGCCAAAACCGAGCGCAACAGTCGCCCACACCGACGCCTGCGGATCAGAGGCCGTCTTGATCTGGACGTAGGCGAACGTGGAACCTATTAGGCCGACACCATAGAGCGCGAAGGCGACCACGAGCAATCGTTCCCAAGAGCGCCAGCGATAGGTTCGCCTCACAGCGATCACAACGGTCATTGAGATCAGAATCACGAAGCCTACGACCGGATAGGCAGCCGAGACTACAGCTGACCGCCACGTCGCATCTGGAACGGATCTATACAATCCAAGTGTGACAAACCAATACACGACTGCGGTCAAGACGATCACGCCGCCCAGAGCATCACATGCGAGGCGAAGAGCTCTTCTGACGGGCAACGATTCAAGTGCGGTCAATCGAGCCAACACCCAGATGACCAACACGACGGCGCCAAGCTGAAGCAATTGGAAGGGCGCCGGAATGTTGGGTCCACGGACATCAACGGTACTGCAATACCAGGTGATATAGCTCTCAGACGAAAAGATGAGAATGCTGATTCCGGCAATCAAGAGCCAGAGTCGTCTCTCAGCGTGGCTAACCCGAACAGCAAGCCACAGAGAGGCGATGAGCACCAGCCCAATCGGAAGCAGGTAGATCAAGACATCGATTAGGGGGATGCGCCCGACCTGAGAAATGCCCACAGACCGCAGAGCCACCGCCGCCGAGATCAGGAGTGCGTAGCCGCACCAAGCGACGAATCTCAGAAAATGGGCCCTACTAGGACGAATACTCATCCCAGAACCGCCCACTTGTCGGACCACCCGAGGGAAGAAGTCGTGCCTATCACGTTGATGAAGATCTCGGCGAGGGCCGGATCAAACCGTCTTCCGATTTGATGGTCGATCTCCTGCAGAGCTGCCGAGCGTGACATGGATCTTCCGCTGCGACGGCCCGTCACCATTCCGTCGTAAGCGTCTGCCAACGCGATGATCCGAGACTCTATGGTGATCTCTTCACCGGACAGTCCGTCCGGGTAGCCGCTACCGTCCCAGCACTCATGATGGCTTCGCACGGCCGCAGACGCCCCATCCACTCCTACCGACTCTACGAGCTGGGCACCTAGAAGCGTGTGTTCTTGTGCGGCAAGCCTCCTTGAAGCTGAAAGGGGCCTGGCAATGACCTCATCGGGCAACGCTATCCGCCCCACGTCGTGCAGCATGGCCGCGATCTCCAACGTTGTGAGCTGAGCGTCTGTCATCCCGACGCTCTCACCAAGCATCAGCGCGATTGCCGCGACATTTCGCGAATGGTAGACGGTGTGCGGATCCCTTGCGTCGGCCGAAACCGCGAGAGCACGCGCAAGAGAGTAGTGCAGCTGCTTGTCATCAAGCGACAGGCGCTCTTGGCTTCCAAGGGCGTGAACGATTCTCTCGTCGTATCTTACAGCCGAGCCTCTACCGTGGTATTTGCTCCACACTTGCGCCGCGATGGCCTTTTCGGCGAGTTCACCAGCGTCAGCTGAGGCATCCACCGAAGACGCCACACCCATGGAGGCCGACAGAACGAGACCACCACCGAGGTAGACATCGGACACCGATGCAAGGAGCTCCGAGGCAATCGACATGAAGCGATCTGCGTCAAGACCTGACGCGATCACGGCAAACTCGTCGCCAGCAAGCCGGAAGACGGTGCCTCTCGAACCAACTACCTTCACAAGACCCTCGGCCACATCACAAAGGGCGTCATCCCCAGCCCGCCGTCCAAGAACATCGTTGACCCGTGCGAAGTCATCCAAGTTCAGGACTGCGGTGGTGTAGGCCTCCCGTGATCCTTGCGCCAGTCGGGCAACTGCTTCGAGTTGGTCGTCAAATGCACGGCGATTCCCGATACCTGTGAGAGAGTCCCTCAGCGCAGTCTCTCGCGACGCTCCGCTCGCGAAGCTGATTAGCGCAGCACGAGCAAGCAGGGCAAACGTAGCAACGACACCCAAAGCGAAATACACCGAGCTCTCTTCGGTATTTGGAGCGTTGAAAGCCCAAACTGCTCCAAGAATCACTACACACAGCGTGAATAGTGACATCGCCCCAGTAACCCACTCCGACTCGGCTCCCATCGGCCGTGACATCACCTGCACCCACGACCCGTGTCGGTCCCTGACTCGCGTGATGGCTGCGATTGCCCACAGTGAGTATCCGACCAAGAAGAAATCCCCCGTGATCGCCAAACTCCAGCCCCCGACTCCGGGAGCGGCTCCTGAGTCGAATATGAACGGCGCAACGATGATTCCTACAGCGAACACTCCGACCGAGACCCCGAGAAGAATGAAACGCTGCCGCTGTCGCACGCTCATCCGGCGCAAACCAAACCACAGCCAGCCCACCGCAAAGAGCATTACAACGCCAAGGAAGGAGTATGTCGCCCACCTGACGGCATACTTCCAACTGAGTTGACCCCCCACGGTCCCACTCCAGAGGTGGAAGAGCAGCAGCAGCGTCAGAACCACCACGGTGACAGCGTCGGTCAAGAACCGAAACCGGGCGAGCGTGTCGTATCTCTTCAAACCGGCAACTCTCACGAGCAGAAGGAAGAACACGCTGCTGGCGGCGAGATTCAGCCAGTCACAAAGGGCAATCGCAAAAGGCCCTGTCTGACCCACGGCAATCTGATACCAGCTGAAGTAGCCCTCACTAGCAACGAGCATCCATCCCGCACAAGAAAGCAGGCCCCAGACTGCGCGTTCATCCCCGGGAGGCGCCATTCGGAAAGCTTGAAGTGTGAACACCGCGACAGTGAGCACAGTCGCCACGACGAGGACTTGAGATGCCACAAAGAGCGCGGGAGTCGATGACTGGCGCGCCACCAAGTAGGCAACGCAGACCGTGGCGAAGAGAACCCATGACCAAGTGGAGGCACGACCCTCAATCGGATTCACACAACCCCCGCCTCATCGATTTCCGAAGACGCACGCACCAGAGCGCGAACTCCCCGCAAGAGTATAGCTAGACACCAGGGTGCGGCCTAAGAGTTGTCCTAGATGAGACCGAGCTGGCGCCCCGCCACTGCGAAGGCCGAAAGAACCAGATCGACGTCTTCATCGGTATGTGTCGCCATCAGACACGTTCTCAGGCGGTCGCTGCCGCGAGGCACGGCCGGGTGCACGATCGGGCACACAAAGACGCCCTGATCAAAGAGCAGGCGCGTCAGATCCATGGTCAGTCCCTCGTCCCCAACAAGCACGGGAACGACACACGTCGTCGAGTCCATGGTGTTCCAGCCCTGCGCCTGAAGTCCTGCGGCGTAGAGGTCCTGTATCCGGTGAAGCTCGGTGACACGCCAAGGCTCGTCCTCGATGACGTCAAACGCCTCCAGCGCCGCAGCAGTCGAAGCCGGTGGAAGCGCCGCCGAGAAGATGAACGGACGCGAGAAATGTCGCAGAAAGTCCACCACGTCCCCGTTGGCAGCCAGATAGCCACCAATGCTGGGAATCGACTTGGACAGCGTGCCCATCTTCAAGTCGATGGAGCCGACCATGTCAAAGTGCTCCTCGATGCCGTGCCCGGTGGCCCCGAGCGAACCAATCGAGTGAGCCTCATCGACCATCAGCCGAGCTCCATAGCGCTGGCAGAGTGCCTTGGTGGAAGGTAAATCCATGATGTCGCCATCCATCGAGAACACGGAATCGGCGACGACCAGGATGGTACTGTGCTCCCCTTGCGCAGCCGCAAGCAGCTTCTCAAGGTGATCCATGTCATTGTGCCGATAGGTGCGCCACTTCGCCCCCGAGAGCAGCGCCCCATCCACGATGGATGCGTGATCCAGCTTGTCCATCAGGATCAGATCGCCCGGACCTGTGAGCCCGGTGATGATCGCGATGTTGGTGACGTAGCCGCTGGAATAGACACAGGCGTCGTCGCGCTGTGAGAACCGTGCGATGCGGGATTCGAGAGCGACATGCAGGTCATTGGTCCCCGTAAGCAAACGCACTCCACCTGCGCCAGTGCCGTACGTCTCGACGGCACGCTCTGCAGCAGCGTCAATCCGCGGATGACCGATGAGCCCCAGGTAACTGTAGGAAGCGAGCATTACCATCTCGCGACCGTCGGCCATGGTGACTCGGTGATTGACCGGCCCAACCGTGGGCTGCAGATAGAAGTAGCGATCCGCGCCCTTCATCGCGATGCGGCGAGCACGAAACTCCACCAGTCGAGCGTCGATTCCGTCGCGTACCAGCGTGGCCTCAAGCATGCCGATAACCTCTCCCCAAAGGGCTCCCCGTCGGCTGACGGCGCCATGTACACAACTTTGTGCACATGGTAGCACGCAGTGATTGTAGGAGATATGCGCTGTGAGGGGACAGCAGGGCATCCGCCGCGATACGTACACGCTCGAGAAGCTACTGAGGCGTGCTCGGCTGCTCCAAGACTCCAGCTTGTACCGCCGCCTTGAACTGCTCAGGCAACAGGGGGGATTTCCAGTTTCCGCTCACGTAGGCGAAGCCATAGATGGTGAACCAGAGCCCCACTACTATGAGCGGCCAAGCCCAAGGCGGAATGACGAACCGACCCAGCGCCTTGGCCTGGAGACAGCCTTCTTCAGGGCAAACTCTGACGCAGTCCATGCATCCATCACATTCGGTGTCGTTAACGGTGTGCGAGGCCTCCACGCGCACGAACGCATGGCACACCTTGTCGCAACGACTGCAGTGAGTGCAGGCGTCATCGCTGCGAACGACCTTGCATGGTGACAGCTCTCCCACGGCGCTGTAGATGCCGCCAACCGGGCACAGATACCGGCACCAGACCGGGCCAAACAACAGCGATAGCAGTCCAGCGAAGAGAATCACGAGCAAGTACGTCGGCTGGATCATCATCGAGATCGTCTTGATATCGGCCACCCACATATAGGGAAGCGACCTGAAGTCCACAGCCTCAGCGACCGGAACCAGCACCAGGAGCAGAAACACGATCACGGCGGTCAGAATGTAGCGAAACACCCGACCCGTCAGATCGAGCCAGCGAGGGATACGGATGTTTCGACCCATAGTCTTGCGTCCCGCAAGCGCGAAATACTCCCAGAACGTGCCGAGCGGACAGATCCATCCGCAAAAACCGCGTTTAAGGAGGATGGAAACCGCGAGCGCTCCGATGATGATGACGAGACCGGCGGGCAGAAGGGCGTCCCATCCCCCGCCGCGAACCATCCCAAAGAAACTGGTGAAATGGCCTACCGGAAGAAGACCCGCCGGAGCTTCGGGGCGCGCGACATACGGTCCTGTGCCCTTTGTCCACGCTGCGAAACGCATCAACTGCACGCAAGCGAAGATGAAGTAGACGAAGAATGCGGTCTTTATGAACCAGCGGCCAGTAATGAATGCGCGAACGCGGAGCCAGAACTGCATCGGAAGTACCCTTCGAGTCGTGAGTCGATAATGGGAGCCAGCAGAAGCGCGCCGAGTGTATCGGAAAGTCCGACCGGCTAGCTACGCGCCATGCAGCTCCGCCACCCGCGCAAAGAGATGCTGATACCCGCCGATAAGCGCGTCAAACGTGAACTTCTCGGCCAGGATTCGTGCCTGCATTGGCTCGGGCCGGTGGACTATGCACTCGCGAAGCCTTCTCGCCAGATCATCCACGTCGCGATAGCGGAACTGGGCCGGGTAGAGCTCTCGATAAGCGAGTCGGTCCGGGACAAGGGGAAGACACCCCGCAAAGGACGCCTCGACCATCGCGATGCCAAAGAATTCGTTGACCGCTGTGGAGACTGCTACATCTGAGCTTGCGAGAAGAGCAGCGTAGGCGTCACGACTCTCTGGCTGCCCCAGATGAACCAGACGGCCTCCCAGCGTCTGCTCGGCGCTGAGGATGGCGTCTGGGACATCTCGAAACGACTGCCCGGCTACCGCAACCTCAAAATCCAGCCCCTCCTCCGCAAGCTGGGCGACCGCGCTGAAGAAGTCATCGGGGTTCTTGTCGTGCTCCCAGCGGTGCGGCCACACGATTCTCAGCACATCGCCACGTGTGGGGGCGAGTCGATTCAGGGCCGTCGGATCAAAAGGGGGTGCCAGGACGCAGGACTTCTCTCGGATTGTCTCGGCGACGCCGACGGGATGGTGGTCGGGAAACTCGCGCAAGAACCCTGGAATCGCGTCGAGGAAGGCATCGCGGTTCCATGCGGTGTTAAACACGCACGCCTCGGCCGAGAGGGCGCTGGTGATGTTGGTCAGCGGAAACTGGAAGTCCCACTCGGCAGTGTTTCGGTTTGGATAGACGAGCTGGTTCTCGTGGAAGTAGACGACCGCCGGAATTGCCGAGACTCTGGCGCCGACAAGGCCGCGATACTCGGCGAGGTTCAGAAACGTGGAGGCGAAGACTACGTCGAAGGGCCGCTCGTCTATGAGACGGTCGTCGCGATCTGCCTCGCCATGAGACGTCGTGGCCGCCAGCCGTGTGGTCTCGGCAGCCATCGTCATCGCCGCGCCGCGCATCCGCCACTTCCACTTGCGCGCTGGCAGGGTCAGCAGCGTGAAGTCGGCATCCATCCGCGTTGCGAGTCCGTCGAGAACCGCGCGGTGACTGCCGCCGTAGTAGGGCTCGAGGGCCAGAATCCGCAGTCGGCTCACGGCGTGCGAGGCCAGGCTTTTGGCGGCCGGTATCCGCGGCCGCCGAAGTCAGTCCAGCTGAGCGAGGCCAGCGCGTCGGTAACCATTCTGGCGTGCGGTAGCGCATCCCACGCGGCGCTCAAATCGGCTATACGCACGTGGGTCTCTGGCGTTCTTGGCATGAACAGCGTGCAGCAGTCCGTGTGCGGGGTGGTCGACATCTCGTAGGTGCCGATACGACGGGCATCGGCGATGATCTCCAGTTTGTCGCTCCCAATCAGCGGGCGGAGTATCGGCATCGTCGCCACCTCGTCTACCGCCGCGATATTGTCCAGCGTCTGCGATGCGACCTGCCCGAGCGACTCTCCGGTGACAAGCGCCTTGGCTCCCTCGGCACGGGCGATCTTCTCGGCGATGACGAGCATGAGGCGGCGGTAGAGCAGGATTCGGTAGTCGGGCGGACACACGAGCGATATCTCGCGCTGGAGGTCGCCAAAAGCAACGACGTAGATGCGAGCGAGCCCACCAGTCAGTGCCAGCCGCTGTCCCAGCTCCAAGACCAAGCGCTCGCTAGCATCGTTGGTCTGCGGTCGCCCGGAGAAGTGCACCGCGGTGATTAGCCCGCCGCGCCGCATCATGCGCCAAGACGCCACCGGCGAGTCGATACCCGCCGAGAGAAGCGCCACCATCCGGCCCGACATTCCAACTGGCAGCCCGCCCGCTCCAGCAATCTCTCGTGAGGAGACGTACGCGCTGCCTTGAACGACGTCGATTCTCACGGTGACGTCGGGAGCCGACAGGTTGACGCCTGCACCAGTCTCGCGCTGTAAGAACGCGCCAACGATGCGATTGGTCTCCATACTCGGCACATCGTAGTCGGTGTTAGACCGGTGAGACTCAACTCGAAACGTGGAATACGCACCGGCCTCTAGGATTGCAAGAAGCGCCGCGCTGTCGATATCTTCTCGCGTTCGGGGGACCCGATACGCCGGCGAAACAGACTGGACTCCAGGAATCAGTGCGATTCGCTCAGCTATGGCGAGTGCGGCCTCGGGCTCACTCACCCTCACGGCGACGCGCGAGGCGATTCGCTCGATCTTTGACACGGGAAAACCAACGAGCGCCGATGCGAGATTATCTCGGAAACGGCGCTCGAACTGGGCACGATTGCGGCCCTTGAGACCGATCTCGTGATAGCGGACGAGGCAGGCGCGCTCAAACACGAAGGGCGCCTCGTCTACTTGTAGCTGTCCTCGGTACGCTCATAGGCCACGTCGCCACTCGCGATCTCCTCAAGCGCCAAAGAAAGCGGCTTGGTGCTGGTGATCTTGGCGATCTCGCTGACAGGCATGGTCAGAAGGGCCTGATCGCGAACTCCGTGGATCATGTCGTTGATCTGGCGAGCACGCTTGGCGGAGATGATGCAGAGCGTGTACTTGGAGTCCACGGTGGCAAGCAAATCATCGATCGGTGGATTGATAACAGACATGAGACCTCATGCTTCCGGTCGGTTGGCATACAAGTCGACAATGCCGACGAGCTCGTCGGTGGCTCGAGACACATCGTCGTTTAATACCACAAGATCATACTCCCCCACAAGTTCAAGCTCCGCTTTGGCGGTCTGCAAACGAGTCTCGACCTGCTGTTTTGACTCAGAGCCTCGACCCTCCAGTCGACGCTGGAGCTCCTCCCAACTCGGCGGCATGACAAATACCAAAACCGAGTCGCTGACGAGGGACTTCACCAAGAAGGCGCCCTGCGGATCAATCTCCAGAATGACCTGCCGGCCACTGGAAACGTGCTCCGAAACCGCCGCCTTGGGAGTACCGTATCGGTTCCCGTGAACCTCGGCCCACTCCAAGAGACCGCCTGTATCACGAAGACGATCGAATTCAGCGTCCGAGACAAAGAAGTAGTCTCGGCCCTCAACTTCCCCAGGTCGAGCGACGCGTGTGGTCGCCGAGACCGAAACCCACGCATCAGGCACGCGCAGGAGCAGCTCTCTCACGAGGGTGCCCTTTCCGGCACCTGACGGCCCGGAGATGATGAAGAGGTTACCTGTGCGCATCGCCTATGCCGCCCGGAAACCGGCGCCACTCACGACGCGCCGGGCCATGTGCAACAACTACTAGCCGAGACGCTCGAAGAGGTGCTCGAGCTGACGAGCACCCAAACCCTGAACGCGGCGGCTCGGGGAGATCTCAAACTCGGCCATGATCTTGTTCGCCTTGGCCTTGCCAAAACCCGGAAGTGACTCCAGGAGCGTTGAGACCTTCATCCGAGCGACAACCGGATCTTCAGCCTTCTTCATCACCGCAGCGAAGGACACCTTGCCACTCTTAATCTCTGCGCGAAGCGCAGCGCGCTTCTGTCGAGCCTCTGCTGCTTTCTTCAGTGCAGCTCGGCGATCAGCGTCGGACAGATTGGGAAGTGCCATGGTGCCTCCTCTTCTGCAGACTTAGCTCTGGATGCCACGCTTCCGCGAAAAGTTGGTGAAGTGCGGCGGCGCATTCAATCCAAATACCGCTCCATGCTAACCCTGACCTGCGGCGATGCCAAGTACCATTACGAAAGTCGGCGACTTCCCGGTGAGTTGAGGGGTAGCTCCTCGGCGCAAAGGGTGCACTCTTCAGGCTCCCAAGACTCAACCTCGAGTGTAAGTAGAGGCCAGAAGGGTGCGGCGAACTTCTTGTCCCCGCCGCGGTCGATGATTGATACCACGCCGACAACGGTGCCGCCGGCAAAGCCGACAAGGTCAATGACTTCGCCAACGCTCCCACCTGTGGTTACTACGTCCTCAACCACGAGCACGCGCGCGCCGGGCGGCACTTGGAAGGCTCGGCGAAACACCATGACCCCACCTTCACGTTCACTGAAGATGAACTTGACCCCGAGTGCTTGGGCCACGGCGAACCCGATGATGAGGCCGCCGACGGCTGGCGCGGCGACAAGGTCGATATTCAGATCTTCAGAAAGCCTCGCAACGGCCGTCTTTGCGAGCTGTGTGGTCAATGCGGGGTCCTCCAAGAAGCGCGCGCACTGCACATAGGTGCCGGAATGACGGCCACTCGTCAGCACAAAATGTCCGTCCCGAATGGCATCGGCACCTGTCAATGCCGCCAGAATCTCCTCGTCGGTAAGTAGCATCATCGATCGATCCTTTCAATCTCACTGAGTATTCGGTCGATCGCTGTGGCGGGGTCGGCTGCTGCAGTTATCGGCCGACCGATGACCAGATGCGTTGCACCGGCCTCAAGCGCGACCAGTGGTGTTGAGATGCGCGCCTGATCCCCCGCCTCGGCCCAAGTGGGCCGCACCCCAGGAGTGACGATAAGTGCCTTGCTGTCCACAATGCTGCTGATTCTAGCCGCTTCAGCAGGAGAACACACCACTCCGTCGGCTCCCGCTTCCTCAGCGAGCCGAGCAAGTCGGACCACTTGGTCGGCCGCCGTCGCTTCGATTCCAATCTGGTTCAGGCCCTCATCGTCGGTGCTGGTCAGTACCGTGACTGCCAAGACGGCGGGAGGAGCCAGACCGACTTCCTCAGCGGCTCGAGATGCGGAATCGACCGCGGACCGCATCATCGCAACTCCTCCCGAAGCGTGCACGGTGAACATACCGACTCCCAGGCGTGCGATTGCCGCGGCAGCGCCTGCGACTTGGTGCGGGATGTCATTGAGTTTGAGGTCCAAGAACACCTCGAAGCCGAGATTCTTGAGCTCAGAGACTACAACCGGGCCCTCGGCGTAGAAGAGGGTCATGCCTACCTTGACCCAGCGGACCCGACCACGAAGTAGGCTGGCCAACGCAAGCGCCTCTCGGCCAGGCAGATCGAGCGCGACGATGATCGGATTATCGGGCGGCATCTTGGTACTCCCCGTTCACTGCGGCGAACCAGATTGCTGGGTAGCGCCTGCGCTGGACTGCTGGGCATTGATACTCGGAACCACGACGAAGCGAACGAAGATCGCGAGCACTACAAGTGAAACAGCCACTAGGCCGATGAAGAACGGAATCCGCACGGGCTTGGGGATGAGCTCAGGACCGGGTTCAGGCGGCTTGGCCATGTTGTCAAAGAATCTTCGGATGAACTCCCTCACAGCTCGAGCGCTCCGGTGAGCTCCGAGGCTCGGCTCACACCGTGCTCTCGGCAGTATTCTGCGAGGCCATCGAGAACACGAATCGCAGCCGTCGGATCCACGAAGTTGGCCGTGCCGACGGCCACCGCGCTCGCCCCTGCCAGCATGAATTCAACGGCGTCAGCACCGTTGCGCACGCCACCCATTCCGATGACCGGAATGTCGACGGCGCTCGACACCTGCCACACCATGCGAAGCGCCACTGGCTTGATCGCCGGACCAGAGAGGCCGCCCACAACTCGGGCCAGCATGGGCTTTCTGGTTGAAGCGTCGATCGCCATACCAAGCAGCGTGTTGATGAGCGAGACTGCATCGGCACCGGCATCTTGGACCGAGCGCGCGATTGAGACGATGTCGGTGACGTTGGGGCTCAACTTGACGATGAGAGTCCGATCCGTCGCGGCCCGACAGGAGGCCGCCACTCTCGCTGCAGAGAGGCAGTCGGTGCCAAATGCCATGCCGCCTTCATCGACGTTGGGACAGGAGATGTTGACCTCGTAGGCATCGATCGCGTCTTCTTCTTCCAGGCGGTCGATAACCCTCACATAGTCATCCACGCTGTGTCCACTCACATTCACAATCACTGGAGTGTCAGCAGCATGCTCGGCAAGCCACGCAAGGTCCTTCTTGATGAACGCTTCAACCCCGGGGTTCTGTAGTCCGATGGAGTTCAACATTCCGCTCGCCGTCTCGGCGACACGCGGGCTGGCGTTGCCGGGCCACGGCTCGGAGGAGACTCCCTTGGTTACGATCGCACCGAGGCGAGAAAGATCGATGAAGTCCGCGAACTCGCGTCCGGAGGCAAACGTACCCGACGCTGTCATGACCGGATTGGCGAGCTCCAAGGTGCCGAGCTTGACGCTCATGTCGAGGTTCACGCTCACAGCCGACCACCAGCCCAGACAACCGGCGCGCCTTCTCGAGGATCGCTCGGGCGCTGCGACAATGCCGGCACGCAAACCGAGGGTGCTGTTCCGACCGCGACAGGCGGCCTAGTGCTTCGGCGGTATCTGCGACGCATCCCAGAGCACCTCCTCGGCGTTGAAGACCGGTCCATCGACGCATGCTCGCTTGAAACCATCGCGCGTGGTTACAACGCAGGAGAGGCAGGCACCGATGCCGCAGGCCATCAGGCGTTCCAGCGAAACTTGGCAGGGCACACCGGCCTCGGCAAGCATTCCTGCGACGACGCGCTGCATCGCCTCGGGGCCGCAGGTGTAGGCGACGTCGAAGCGCTCAGTTGCCAGCAGGCGTGCGACCGGCCCGGTCACGAGGCCTCGCTCCCCCGCCGAGCCATCATCGGTGGCCACTTCGACCACGCGCGCGACGCGCTTGAACAGCTGGCGTGCAACTAGGCGCGTTGCTGTGGGAGCGCCCTGCGCGATGCTGACCGCGACCCCGTGCCCGGCGAGGTGCTCGGCAAGCATCCCGAGAGGAGCCGCACCGAGTCCGCCGGCGACCAACAGCGCGTGCCTGAGACCGTCTGGGATCACCCATCCGTGTCCCAGCGGGCCGACCACATCCATCGATGTGTCGCCGGGTCGCTTCTCGGCCATGTGAAGCGTACCGGCACCCAGTACCTGATAGAGCAGCTCGACGTGGTCGCCGCTAGCGCGATGCACGGAAAACGGCCTGCGCAGGATCGTCTCTGAGTGCGTGTCGAGCCGCAGGTGCACGAACTGTCCAGGTCGCACCGTGGCGGCGACCTTGGGTGCACGCAGCACCATCAGACCGACGCCCTCGGTGATGCGGTCGTTAGCGACCACACTCACTGCTTCTATGATCGGCTTGCTCGGCTTTGCGGTCACGCGGGCCCTGCCCCCCGCGCTCCACTTTCGGCCTTGCGCGCGTCGTCGGCATCCCATGCGGCGAAGTCCTGAAGCGCGTGGACGCCCAGGCGACCCTCCTTGACGGCCTCGATGGCCTGAACAATGTACGATGCCGCCGGAAGCGTTGTGATGTTG
>JBAXEO010000025.1:0-18484 GCA_037140395.1 Coriobacteriia bacterium | reverse complement strand
TCAGTCTAGCTGACCGCACGCTATACTCTCCTGCGTGCGCCCTTCGGAGGGGTGGCAGAGTGGTTGATTGCGGCAGTCTTGAAAACTGCTGACGGGGCAACTCGTCCGAGGGTTCGAATCCCTCCCCCTCCGCCATGTGATGTCTCAGGACATCGTGGACAGATGTGTCAAGACATAGTGGACACATTCGGTTTCCCGATGGACTGATAGTTCTTGGTCGGATCGAGGGTGAGGTGCCTGAGCACCTCACCCTCTTCCGTCAGGATGCGAACATCGAGATCAGCGACGAGCATGATCACCGCCTTGTGTTTGTGAGCTCTGCCGACGCCGATATGATGCAGCCGCCCACGACACCTCAGTGTGACCACGCCACTGCAATCGATCCGGTCCCGGCGCACGCGTGTTCCCTTGGGGACGTCGAGCATCGGACCGGTCGGCCGCGCCTTGTCCCTGGCCTCGAAGGCTGCACGGGGTGTCATGCGTCCTCGAGCCCGGTGGGGGCGCACCTCGTTGTAGTAGGTGACGAACCCGTCGATCTGGGTCTGCAGCTCCTCGATGTCTCCCGCGCGCTCCTGTCTTGCTAGGTATGCCTTGAGTGTCTGGTGGAAGCGTTCGAACTTGCCGCATGTCTGAGGGTGGTAGGGCCGTGAGTGGTGGTAGGCGATCCCGCGAGCGAGCAGCTCGGCCTCCACGACGTTGACGCCACCTCGATGCCATGCCGTGTAAATGCATCCGTTGTCCGTGAGCAGCGAGGCCGGAAATCCCCAGGTCGCAGCCGCGTCACAGAAGGCGCGCAGCACGTCGGGGGCGCGCACGACGTAAATCGCCTTGCCAGCCACCACGAGCCGGGAGTGGTCGTCTAAGAAGATCAGTATGTCGACCTGGGTGCCGTCGGAAAGCCGCCAGTGCGTCACGTCGGATTGCCAGCGCTCGTTTGGAAGGGCCGCCTCGAAGCGCACCCACGAGCTTCGCGGGCGTTTGTGGGGCTCGGGAGTGACGAGACCGTGTCTCTTCAGGACCCGCCAGATGGTCGACATCGAGGGGACGTGCTCGTGGCCTGCCTGCGTCAGGTGGAAGTGTATGGTGGCAGCACCGGCGTCGAACCCGGCCTTCGTGAGATCACGCCGGAGCTCGACGATCTTGTCCTCGATATCGGTAGGGGTGCGATGGGGGATATGGGCGGGAGCACGTGATCGTGGGCGGAGAGCTTCGTAACCGCCTTCGCGGAAGCGCGCCACGACTTTACCCACCCAGCTCTTCGACACCCCGTGCGCTCGAGCCACCTCGCGGTAGCTCCGCCCCTCCAAGAGCACGGCCTCGACCACGTAGCGCGCCAGATCCATCGCAGACCCCTTCCGTAGGTGTCCACGATGTTCCGACACATCTGTCCACTATGTGGTGAACTCACACACCTCCCCCTCCGCCAGAAGGCGCCGCAAGACCGCCGCTTTACGCTCGGCGGCCACGCGGGTACTATTACCACTCGCGCGCGGGGACTTCGGTTGCTGCGCGTTCGCGGAGAGCTGGCCGAGTCGGCTGAAGGCGCTCGCCTGCTAAGCGAGTAAGGGGGTAAAGCCCCCTTCGAGGGTTCGAATCCCTCGCTCTCCGCCATTTGACATCGTTCGTGCCACCTGAAGCTGCGAGATTGACAGCGCACAACGCCGGTGGCAGGATACCTAAGCCCTTCGGGGTGCTTTGCGGATGTAGCTCAATGGATAGAGTATCTGACTACGAATCAGAAGGTTGCAGGTTCGAGTCCTGCCATCCGCACCACGCGCGAAACGACGGCCTCCCGGCAGGGGGGCCGTTTGCGTTTGGGGAGGCTATCTCCCCTCCAGGGAAGCCGGAACGGCAATAGGGAACATACATCACAGTACCCACGAACTGACGGAGGACCCCCATGTCGTTCACCAAACTCCTGGCTTTGTACGGCATCTGTACAGCCACCTTCTTTGCGATGGACTTCATCTGGCTCTCGACCGCGGTGCCACGAATCTATCAACCGGCCCTCGGAGTCGTGGGCAAGCGCGCCCCCTACCTGCTCCTCGAGAAGCCGAACATCCCCGTGGCGGCCGCGTTCTATCTGCTCTACCTCGTGGGCCTGATTGCACTTGCCGTGATTCCTGGACTACAGGCTGGCAATGTCGGCGCGGCGCTTTGGCGAGGGGCGCTCTTTGGACTGGTCGCGTACGCCACGTATGACCTCACCAATCTCTCGACCATGGCCAACTGGCCGGTAAGCGTGACTGTAGTCGATATGATCTGGGGCACCGTACTCAACAGTGTCGTAGCGGTCGCCGGCTACTACGGTGGCGTCTGGCTCAACCTGATCCCCCGCGCGTAGCGCCCGTCTCGTATTGGACAGAAGGAGCCGCACGTGAGAATCGCCGTCATCGGCGCTGGAATCGCCGGAATCGGAGCCGCTTGGCTCCTGTCGCCGCAGAATACTGTGGACGTCTACGAGTCCGAATCTCGGCTTGGGGGACATGCATACACGGTCGACCTGACTGTCGGGGGGATCACCTTCCCGGCTGACTCCGGCTTTCAGGTGTTCAACACACGCACCTACCCCAATCTCATCCGCTTCTTCGATCTGCTCGGCATCGAGTGGACCGAGACCGACATGTCCTTCTCGGTGCAGGTCGGGGCCGAACACATCGAGTGGTCCGGAACGAACCTGAACTCGGTCTTTGCGCAGCGCGGAAACATCGTTAACCCGAAGTTCCTGTCGATGCTTGCGGGAGTGCTCAAGTTCAGTCACGACGCGGAGCGGCTGCTTGCGGATCCAACCATCGACACGATTACGCTGGGGCAGCTGATCGAACGCGAGGGCTACTCGGCGGCGTTCATCGACTGGTACCTGCTGCCCATGGGCAGCGCGATCTGGTCGACGCCTCCAGGACTGCTGCTCGAGTACCCGGCGGGGACGTTCCTGCGCTTCTGCGACAACCACGGTCTTCTGCATGTGACCGGCAAGCCAATGTGGCGCAGCGTCCGCGGCGGGAGCCGCACCTACGTCGAGCGGGCCGCTGAGGGCATCTCGGGCAGCATCTTTTCCGGCGAGCCGGTGGAGCGCGTCGAGCGCGGTGGCACTGGCATCACCGTCGTCACCGCCAAGCACGCCGAGCGCTACGACGCCGTGGTCATCGCCACGCATCCGCCCGAGACGCTCGCGATGCTCGCCGAGCCGACCACCGCCGAGCGCGAGGTTCTCGGCGCCTTCAGCTACCAGCCCAACGGCGCCGTGCTGCATACGGATGCGAGCTTCATGCCCGACAGCCGCCGAGCTTGGGCCGCGTGGAATTGGTACGCCGAGACCGGCGACGCAACCAAGGACATGCTCACACTGACCTACTGGCTCAACGACCTGCAAGAGATGCCGGACGGCGTGCGGCCGGTGTTTGAGACTCTCAACGAGAACCGCCCGTTCGCCGAGGGTTCGATTCTCGAGCAGATGACCTTCATGCATCCGCTGTTCACCACCGATGCGATCGCCGCCCAGAAGCGGCTTCCCGAGATTCAGGGCACGGAAGGCATCTTCTACGCCGGCGCTTGGCAGCGCTACGGCTTCCACGAGGACGGTCTTCTCTCGGCGATTCGGGTGGCCGAGTCGATGGGGGCCGTGCTGCCGTGGGGAGACCAGCTCGACGCCACTCGCACCCGCGTGCTCAGCCCCGTCGCCGAGCACACTGCATCGTCCCGTGCCCGCCCGCCGCTCGGCGATCTGGCTCCCGAGACATCCTCGTGAATAGCCGGCTCTACACCGGCACGGTTGCCCACAAAAGGACGCTCCCCAAGGAGAACTCCTTCCGCTACCAGGTGTACTTCCTCTACCTCGACCTCGCCGAGCTCGATGACCTCGACGCGAACCTGCATCGCTTCTCGCACAACGGACGAGCTCTCGTGCAGCTTCGCGACCGGGACCATGGCCCGCGCGATGGTTCTCCACTGCGGCCCTGGATCGACGCCCTGCTGGCGCGCGCCGGAATCGACCTCGCGGGCGGCCGAGTCTGCCTTCTGACGTTTCCGCGGGTCCTCGGGTTTGGGTTCTACCCCGTCTCGATGTGGTACTGCTTCCACGCCGATGGCACGCCGCGCGCCGTACTCGCAGAGGTTCACAACACCTTTGGCGGCCACCATAACTACCTACTCCACAACGGCGGTGACGCGTTCGATCTAGGCTCCAAGCCGACGGTAGAGAAGGTGTTCTCGGTCTCTCCGTTCATCCCGATGGATGCGCGCTACGAATTCCGACTGACAGAGCCCGCCGACAAGCTCCACGTGGGTATCTATGACTACGTCGAGGGACCGCTGCTCCTCGTCGCGAGCCTCGACCTGGCGGCGCAAGAGCTGACCGACGAAACACTCGCACGCGCCGTCCGACGCTTTGGACCGATGTCTCTCCGAGCGTGGCTGCTTATACACGCTCAAGCGCTCCGCATCGTCTCGAAAGGCATTCGCTACATACCGCCAGTTCCGTCGCCAAAGGAGGAAACCTCGCTGTGACCGCGAGCACCCACCACGGATTCCCCTCGCTCTCTGAGTACGTAGTGTCACTGGTGATGGGCCACCTACGCCGAGGAGAGCTTGAGCTCCTGCTCCACAACGGTGCCGAGAAGCACTTTGTTGGTGCCGAGCCGGGTCCCAAGGCCCGCGTCGAGATTCGGGACCCGCGTGGCGCAACTCAGCTGCTGGCGTCGACCAACATCGGCCTGGCCGAGGGCTACATGGATGGTCACTGGGACACGCCCGACCTGGATGCGGTTCTCGCACTTGGCTTGGCAAACCTCGTGGATCGTCCTGCCGCCCTCACGCCCCCGACCACGCCGATCCAGCGAGCGTGGCACGCCCTGAAGGACAACTCGCTGCGGGGCAGCAAGCGAAATATCGCCGATCACTACGACCTCGGCAACGACTTCTACCGCCTGTGGCTCGATGACACGATGGCGTATTCCTCGGCGATGTTTGACGGCACCGAGGATCTGGGCTCCGCGCAGGTGCGCAAGTGGGATCACCTCCTCGACCTGCTCCAGCCCAATGCTAAGGATCACATTCTGGAAATCGGTTGCGGTTGGGGCGGCTTCGCCGTGCATGCCGCACAGCAGGCCGGGTGCAGGGTGACCGGCGTGACGCTGTCCGAGGCGCAGCACGCTTGGGCGACCCAAGCGGTCGCGGAGGCCGGCCTTGAGGACCGGGTCGACATCCGTATGCAGGACTACAGGGCCGTCCCGGAGACCTACACAGGAATCGCTTCGATCGAGATGTTCGAGGCTGTAGGCGAACGCTGGTGGCCCGTCTTCTTCCAGCAGATCAGGGATCGGCTGGTTCCCGGCGGTGTTGCGGCCCTCCAGACGATCACAATCGATGAGGCTCACTTTCGCGACTACCGCCGCAAGCCCGACTTCATCCAGCGCTACATCTTCCCCGGCGGCATGCTGCCGAGTCAGAGGAGTTTCCGCGCCAGCGCACAAGCATCCGGACTTCGCGTCGCCGATGAGTTCCGCTTTGGTGCGAGCTACGCAAAGACGCTTGCCGAGTGGAAGACTCGTTTCGAGGCTGCCGTCCCGCGCGTGTTGGAACTGGGTTTCGACGAGCGCTTCGTGCGCATGTGGCGCTACTACCTCGCCTACTGCCGAGCAGGCTTTGACGCCAAGACCATCGACGTCATTCAAGTGCGTCTCGAGGCCTAGCGGCGGAGGGGTCTGTGTCCGTGGACAACCCTCACCCTGAGTGAGAGCTGGCTGCATCGGGTACAGAGAATGCTAGGAGCACGGGGCGCTCGGAGACCCCCCCCCCCGGTGGCTTCGGGGCAGAGACGCCGGCTGGGTGTCTGTCGAGTCCACTAAGCGGGGAGAACGAGGGGAAGCCAAGCAGTCCATCTCAGGCCAGACTGTCACCTGTTTCACGGCCACCGCAGCGGGTCGGAGTGCATGATGGTCGCCGCAGAGAATCCGCACGACGACGATGCCGCGCCGCGTTCCGCCGCCGAGCTCCGACGCCAGGCCGAGGAACTCGTCGACGGGCTTGCCGACTCGGCGGCCGATACCGCCTCGACCGAGGACACCGCGGCCATCCTCCACGAGCTGCGTGTTCACCAAGTCGAGCTCATCATGCAGAATGAGGAGCTGCGTCGCGCGCAGGTGGAACTGGAGACGTCGCGCGAGGCGTACGTGGAACTCCTCCAACTCGCACCGGTGGGCTACATCACCCTAAGCGACACGGGCATCGTGAGCGATGCGAACCTCGCAGCCGCTCAGCTGTTGAGCGTGGATCAACGCACTCTCCGGGGACAACCGTTCAGCGCCTTTGTGTTCGGGGCCGATCGGAATGTGTACTACCAGCACCTGGAGCTCCTCAAGCAAAGCGACGAGCGACAGGCAACTGAGCTGCGCCTGCAGCCTCTCGGTGCCGAGCCATTCTGGGTTCGCTTGGAGGGCAAACCGGCGCGCGACACCAGCGGCGGAACACTCTACAGGCTGACCTTCGATGACATCAGCGAGCGCGCCAATACGACAGAGTCCCTGCGCGCTAGCGAGGCGCGCTACCGGAGCCTCTTCGAAGACAATCACGCCGTCATGCTGCTGATCGATCCGGCGAGCGGGGCCATCGTCGACGTGAATCCCGCTGCCTGCTCATGGTACGGCTGGAGTCGCAAAGAGATGCTTACCATGCGCATCGACCAGATCAATACGCTGTCGAGTGCTGAGATCAGCGCGGAGATGGAGCTGGCGACCACGAAGCAGCGCCGGGTCTTTAACTTCAGGCACCGATGGGCCGACGGTACGATTCGCGACGTTGAGGTCTACAGCGGGCCGATCAAGGTGCAGGGCAAAGCGCTGCTCTACTCCCTCGTCCAAGACGTCACCGAACGTAAGCAGGCCGAGGCACGGCTGCGCGAGAGCGCTGAGCAACACGAGGCGGTCCTCCAAACGGCCATGGACGGTTTCTGGCTCGTGAGCGCTGCGGGCCGCCTGCTCGAAGTCAACGAGGCGTACTCCCGGATGAGCGGCTACAGCATCGAGGAGCTGCTCACTATGGGCGTTTCCGACCTGGAGTCCACCGAGACCGCTGCCGAGACCGCCGCTCATATCGCCAGCATCACGGCACTCGGCGCGGACCGCTTCGAGTCTCGCCATCGGCGCAAGGACGGAACCGTCATCGACGTTGAATCCAGTACGCAGCTCGTGGTCGGCGGCGGGGGCGAGATCACGGCCTTCCTTCGTGACATCACCGAGCTCAAGGTTGCGGAGGCATACAGGGAGATGGGCCGCGAGATACTGTCGATCCTCAACGCGCATGGGGAGCTGAACGATTCGATCCGGCAGGTCATCACTGCGCTCAAGGCGGGCACGGGTGTCGATGCGGTGGGCATTCGCCTCCAGCAAGGGGAGGACTTCCCGTACTTCAGCCAAGAAGGCCTCTCGGAGGACTTCCTTGCTACAGAGAACGTGCTGATCGAACGCGATAGCGAGGGCGGCTTGTGTCGGGACGATACCGGCCGTCCACTTCTGGCGTGCACGTGCGGCCTGGTCATAGATGGGCCGGCCGACCTCTACGGTTCCGTTCTGACGCCGGGAGGCAGTTTCTGGACCAATGACTCGGTACCGCTGCTCGATCTTCCCGCCGACCAGGATCCGCGCCGGCACCCTCGCAATGAATGCATACACTACGGATACGTCTCCATCGCTCTCGTGCCTATCAGGGAGAAGGACCGAACGGTGGGTCTGATCCATCTCAATGACCGCCGCAAGGATCTGTTCACGCTCAAGACAATCGAGCTGCTCGAAGGCGTCGCCACACTCATCGGAGAAGCGTTCATGCGCAGGAAGGCGGAGGCGGCCCTGCACGAAAGCGAAGAGCGTCACCGACTTCTGGCCGAACATGCCAACGACGTAGTCTGGACGATGTCACCGGGCGGGCGCATCACCTACATAAGTCCCGCCGTGGAGAAGATTCGGGGCTTCACGCCGGAGGAGGCGATAAACCAGTCGCTCGATGAGATCCTCACACCCGAGTCCGCGGCCATCAGCACGAGCTACTGGGTGGAGCTGGCAGCTAGGCTTGAAGCCGGGCTTCCGCCCCAGGATTTTCACGGAGAGTATGAGTACTACTGCAAGGATGGCTCCACCGTCTGGACGGATGTTCAGGTGATTCCTTCCATGGGAGCCGATGGCCAGCTCATCGAGATCCTGGGTCTCACTCGGGACATCAGCGAGCGCAAGCACTACGAAGACGAGTTGAGGCAGCTTGCGACGACTGACGAGCTCACCGGCATAGCGAACCGTCGCCACTTCATCGAGCTGGCGAATCGGGAACTGAAGCGTGCGCATCGCTCTGAGCACCCGTTGGCAGTCGCCCTGATTGACGTCGACCATTTCAAGCACATCAACGATGGTCACGGACATGCGGCAGGTGACCGGGCGCTGGTGGCTCTGGCGAGAACCTGCCAGACAGTCGCTCGTGAGGTGGACGTGTTCGCTCGAGTCGGAGGCGATGAGTTCGCGCTGCTTCTGCCGGAGACGACATGCATGCAGGCGGCTGCAACCGTTGATCGCATCCGCCTGGCCCTGCAGGATTTGCCGACAGAGGATGCCGGCCCGCACGCCTCAATGACAATCAGCGCTGGAGTCGCCGACTTGCATGGCACAGAAACCCTCGACGAACTGATGAGCCGAGCCGACATCGCCCTCTACCGGGCGAAGGAGACGGGCCGGGATCGAACGGTTCTTGACGTCACCACCGAGGGAGAGCTGGAAGAACGAGTGGAAGCCAAACAGCCCATTTCAGACCGATCTGCCACCAGCTTCACGACCACCGCAGCAGACCGGGACGCATGATGGCCGACTCAGACAACCGGCGCAAAGAGAATCCCGCGCCGCGTTCCACCGACGAGCTTCGTCGCCGTGCAGAGGAGTTCATCGACGGGCTTGCCAGCTCGCGGGCCGACGCGACCTCGACCGAGGACGCAGTGGCCACGCTCCACGAACTGCTCGTGCTTCAGACCGAGCTTGAGATGCAGAACGAGGAGTTGGTTCGCGCCCAACTCGATCCTAGCGAGCAGCAGTCGAAGTACTTCGACCTCTTCGACTTGGCGCCGGTGGGCTATTTGACCCTCAGTGAGAAGGGCATGATCTGCGAAGCCAACCTGACTGCCGCTCGGCTCTTGGGGGAGGACCGGCGGTCACTGGCGGGGCGGCCCTTCAGCGCCTTCGTCGTCGCGGCGGATTGTGACGCGTACTACCTGCACACGAATGCGCTCAAGAATACCGGCGCCGCGCTCACCCTCGAGCTGCGGCTCTCCCGCACGGACAGTGAGCTTGGCGACGAATCCGGCTACTTCTGGGCGCTCCTTAAGGATCTACCCCAGCCCGTCGCCAACGACGAGGCTCGCGTGTTCTGGGTGACGTTCACGGATATCTCCGAGCAAGTACAGGCGAAGGAAATGCTGCGCGAGAGCGCGGAACGGTACCAGACCATCCTCCGCACCGCCATGGACGGCTTCTTGCTCCTCGATGCTGATACCCGGGTGCTCGAAGTCAACGACGCCTACTGCAAGAAGAGTGGCTACACCGAGGCCGAGCTACTGACCATGCGGATCTCCGACCTCGCAGTTCCCGAAACGCCAGACGAGGTGGCTGCTCATGCGGCCCGGATCACCGAGACGGGCCTCGACCGCTTCGAGACAGTGCACCGCCGAAAGGATGGCAGCCTTTTCGAAGCGGAGGCCAGCGTGAGCGTCCAGGCTGAAGACGGACGGTTCTCGGTGTTCTTGCGAGACACGACCGAGCGCAAGCGGGCAGAAGCGGCGCTGCTCGAGAGCGAACAGCTGCTGCTGGAATCTCAGCGTGTCGCGCGGGTCGGGCACTACGTGCTCGATTTTCGAACGGGTATGTGGACGTCGTCAGCGGTACTCGACGATATCTACGGCATCGATAAGAGCTTCGTACGAAGCGTCGAGAACTGGCTCCAGATCATTCACCCCGACGAACGCGAAGTGATGCTCGACAGCTTCCAGGCAGAAGCCAGCGGCGAACAGAGGGAGTTCGACACGGATCACAGGATCATCCGCGTCACTGACGGAGCGGAGCTCGTCCTCCATGGCCGTGGCCGCGTAGAGGTCGACGACAAAGGCGAGCCGGTGCGGATGTTCGGCGTCATCCAAGACGTCACCGAGCGCAAGCGATCGGAAGAGGCACTGCGGAAAAGCGCGGAACGGTACCAGACCATCCTCCAGACAGCCATGGACGGCTTCTCTCTGATCGACATGGAGGGGCGTGTACTGAAAGTCAACGAGGCCTACGCAAAGATGTGCGGTTACAGCGTCGAGGAGCTGCTGGGCATGCGCATCCAGAATCTCATCCCATCGGACAGCGCCGACGATATCGCTCTTCACATGAAGACCCTCCTTGCCGACGGTCAAGATCGGTTTGAATCCCGCCATCTTCGCAAGGACGGAAGCGTTTTCGACATGGAGCTCAGCGTGCAGTATCGACCCGCCGATGGCGGGCAGATGGCAGCTTTCATCCGCGATGTCTCCCAACGCAAGCAGGCCGACCGTCTCCTGGCCCTCCAGTCGGAGCTTCTGAACAATCTGGCCAGCCAATCCACTACGCAGGGCGCCGTCGAAGGCATCGTCGAAGCGATACAGCGGGCGACCGGTCTGGACGCGGTCGGGTTGCGGTTGCCCCAGGACGATGACTACCCGTTCTTCTCCTCCGTGGGCTACGACGAAGAATTCCTCAAGACGGAGAACGTCTTGGCCGTCACCTATCCTGACGGCGGGCTCTGCAGGAGCGAGGATGGGTCCGTGATGTTGGAATGTACCTGCGGCGTCGTGCTGCGCGGGGACTTCGAACCGAACGACCCCCTCTTCACTGCCGGCGGCAGCGTGTGGACCAACGACTCGGCTCCCTTCCTGGAACTGCCGCCCGAGCAGGATCCCAGACTGAATCCGAGGAACAAGTGCGTCCATGTTGGCTTCCAATCCCTCGCGCTGATCCCCTTGCGCGCGGGCGATGAGATCTTCGGCCTTCTGCACCTGGCCGATCGACGCAAGGACCGTTTCACGCCGGACTCGATCCACTTCTTTGAGGGGGTTTGCTCGAGTTTGGGGACTGCGCTTCGACGCATGCATGCCGAGGAAGAGATCATCCAACAGAAGGAACGCCTTGACCGAATGCTCACATCGGTTATCGAGATTGCGGGCAGCATCGCCGAAGCGCGGGACCCCTACACCGCGGGGCACCAGCGACGAGTGTCCGAGATCGCGGCGAGCATCTCACGGGAGATGGGCGTAACGGCCGAGCAAATCGAGGAAATCCGAGTCGCGGCGCTCATCCACGACGTGGGCAAGATGAGTGTGCCGGCTGAGATCCTCAGCAAACCGGGCAAACTCAGCGCCATCGAGTTTGAAATCATCAAGAGCCACGCAGAGGCAGGCTACAGAATCATCGCCTCGGCAAACCTAGAAGGACCAGTTGCCGAGATCGTCTACCAGCACCACGAACGCTGCGACGGCTCGGGTTACCCGCGCGGTCTCGCGGCCGACGAACTACTGCCCGCGAGCAAAGTGCTGATGGTGGCCGACGTCGTCGAGGCGATGATGTCGCACCGGCCCTACCGGGCGAGTCTGGGCATCGATGCGGCGCTCGCCGAGATTGAGCGCGGGGCAGGCACGCTCTACGACACCGAGGTGGCCGAGTCATGCCTGCGGATCTTTCGAGAGAACAAGTTCGCGCTCGCTGAGGTCTAGACCGAACTCAGCGGCCCAAATTGTCCGACGGGATTGGGGCAGAAACACCCAGAGCGAGCGCTTGTTCCCCGAACTTCCCTGCCCGCGCGAGTGTACAATCATCTGGCCGCACGACAGACAGCAAACTCGCTCAGCCGAGCAAGACAGACTGGGCTCAATTGCCGTGAGGATCGCCTTTGAGGCTGGACAACTTCGACCCAGACACCGACGATCTGCGCCAGTTGGCTGAACAACGCCTCGGCAAGATGGTTGACGGCCGCATCGACGCCGACTTCGCTACGTCCGGACGCGAGGACCTCGCGGAGGTCGTACACGAGCTGCGTGTGCACCAGATCGAGCTCGAGATGCAAAACGAGGAGCTGCGTCGCGCGCAGCTGGAACTGGAGACGTCGCGCGGAAGGTACGAGGAACTCTTCCGCCTAGCACCGGTGGGCTATGTCACCTTTAACGAAAAGGGCATCGTCGGCGATGCGAACAGCACGGCCACGGAACTGTTGAATGTCAAGCGACAGACGCTTCTCGGGCAGCCATTCAGCCCCTTCGTCTTCGCGGCCGATCGAGTTGTCTATTACAGAACCCTCGAGCTGCTCATACGAAGTGAAGGACGGCAGTCTGCCGATTTGCGCCTTCAGCCCCTCGGTGTGGAGCCATTATGGGTGCATCTCGAGGCCAACCCGCAAAGAAGTGCCAGCGGCGAACTGCTCTGCTTCGCAGTGACCTTTGATGACATCAGCGAGCGGATCCACGCGGCAGAAGCGCTGCGCGACAGCCAAGAGGGATACTCGGCCCTCATCCGACAATCGAAAGACGGGATGGCAATCACCGATTCGGATGGGATCGTCACCATGTGGAGCGCCAGCATGGTGTCTCTGACCGGGGTCAAAGAGCGCGAGGCCGTCGGCAGCCCCATTTGAGAAATCCAATCGCGGTTGATTCCGCCGGAGCAGAACACACCGGAGCTGCTGGAACAGCTCCAAGCCGGCTTCAAGAGCGCCGTTGAGTCGGCGACGGGCTGGCCGGGAGAGTCACGGGAGCAGGAGATGATGCACGCCGACGGAACGTGCCGAGTGGTGCAGGATTCCTCGTTCATCGTCCGGACCGAGAGCACCGTGCGCTTCTGTTCAGTGTTTCGAGACGTCACCGAGCGGATTCAGGCCGAGGCACAAGTTCACCAGCAGAACCAGGAGCTTACCCACCTGAACACCCTGCTTGAAACAGAAGCCGCAGCCCTGACACAGGCGAACGCTACCATCACCCGCATCGCCTCAATGGACGAACTGACAGGCCTTTCCAACCGGCGCCATTTCCACGAGTCCCTGCACAAAGCCATCTCGCTGGCTCGCCGTCACGGTAGCCCGCTTGCCGTGGCGAGCTTTGACCTCGACGGCCTCAAAGGGGTCAATGACAGCGAAGGCCATGAGGCCGGTGACGAGGTCCTCTCGGCCTTCGCCGAGCTGCTTAGGACCGCTTGTCGGGTCGAGGACCTGCCGGCGAGAATTGGCGGCGATGAGTTCTGCGTGCTCCTACCAGACATCGATCTGCTCGGCGCTCATGAGCTGGGCGAGAGGGTGCTGGAAGCGGTGCGCTCCAACGATGCCCTCGGACAGCGCAATGTCACGGTGTGCGGCGGAATCGCGCAGTGGGTGTCCGACGAGCACGGCGACGAACTACTGCGACGTGCTGACCAGGCTCTCTACGCGGCCAAGAACAGCGGCGGCGACTCGTTGAGTACCGCCGAATGACACCGCCACCCGACACCGGAGAGGTGGCCAAGTTGCCCCGCGATCAGACCGACTCGTTGCTCAAGATGATGCTCGAAACCTTGCCGGACCTCGTCTGGCTCAAAGACGTGGACGGCGTCTATTTGGCTTGCAACCGTGCTTTTGCGAATTCTCTTGGCACGTCGGTGGCCGAGGTTATCGGCAAGACCGATCTCGATTTCTTCAATGATGTCGTCCTGACTGACTCATTTCGGGGTAATGATCGCCGAGCGATGCGGGCAGGCAAACCCAGCTCCAACGACGAATGGGTCACCTTCGCTGACGACGGACACCGCGCTCTCGTCGAGACCGTCAAAACGCCCATGTTCGATGCGGCTGGCCAGCTGATCGGGATACTCGGCATGGCGCGCGAGGTCACCGAGCTCAGGGCTGCCCAAGAGGCTCTTCAGCGCCAAGTAGCACTACTGTCGGGGTTGTCCGACGCAACAGACCGCATCCTTTCCGTCCGCGCACTCACCAACGAGAGCATCTCCCTGGCACTAGAGGCCCTCGGCTTGGCGACAGCATCGGACCGTGCCTATGTCTTTGAACATCATGCGGGCGAGAATGGCACGAGGGGCTCCTACTCGCAGCTCTATGAGTGGTGTCGCGAGGGTATCGAGCCGCAGATTGATAACCCGGCTCTTCAGGATCGGCCCTGGGAGGAAGTGGCGCCGCGGTGGTATGACACGTTCATCGCCGGGGGTCACATCGCAGGCGATGTCGTCGACTTCCCCGCCCAAGAACGCGCCGTTCTCGAACCGCAGAATGTCGTCTCGGTGCTTGCCTTGCCGATCGAGGCAGACTCCGGGCTGTGGGGGTTCATCGGCTTCGATGTGTGTAGTGGCAGACGCCGATGGAGCCCTGCCGAGGTGCTCTCGATTCAGGCGTCGGCCAACAGTCTCGTCGTCGCTATCGGCCGCATGCGAGCGGAGGCGGCGCTGCGAGAGAGCGAGGAGAACTTCCGCACCTTCTTCGACACCGTTGACGACATGGTGGTGGTGGGGAGTCCGGACGGCAGGATCATCTACGCCAATCCAGCCGTCTCGACCAAGCTAGGCTACAGCCCGGCGGAACTCTTGACGATGCAGGTCTTGGACCTCAATGACTCGGACCAGCGCGCGGAAGCAACTGCGATCCTGACCGCCATGTTCAATGGCGAACGAGATAGCTGCCCATTGCCACTGCAGACCAAGGCGGGGGCGCTTGTGCCGGCCGAGACCCGTGTCTGGTTTGGCAGGTGGAACGGCGCGGACTGCATCTTTGGCGTCTCAAAAGACCTCACAGCAGAGCAAGAGGCCCTGCAGAAATTCGACCAACTCTTCCAAAGAAACCCCGCTCCTATGGCGGTCAGCGAAATGCCCTCGGAGGCATTCAGCGATGTAAACGATGCCTTTGTGAAGGCGCTGGGCTATTCCCGCGATGAGATCATCGGCAGGACCAGCGCGGATCTCGGCCTCTTTGTTCAGCCGAAGCAGCATCAAGAGCTGGCAAGACAACTCAGCACGTTCGGCCGCATCCAGGACTGCGAACTGCAGGTCCAGCGGAAGGACGGCACCCTCCTCGACGGCCTATTCTCCGGCGACGTCATCTTGAGCCAGGGGAAAGAGTTCTTTCTGACCGTCATGCTCGACATCACCGATCGCAAGGTGGCCGAGGAGGCGCAGCATTCGCTTGCCTCGATGATTGCCGTCATCGGCCGTGTCTCCGAGATTCGTGATCCCTACATGGCAGGCCACCAGCGACGCGTCGCCCAGCTCGCGTCGGCGATTGCGGGCGATCTGGGAATGTCTGAGGCCGACATCGCCAACATCCGTATGGCCGGACTCATGATCGATATTGGCAAGATATCTTCTCCCGCCGAGATACTCTCAAGGCCCTCCACGCTCACCCCCATGGAGTTCAGGCTGTTGCAGGGACATGCCGAGGCGGGCTACGAGATTATCGCATCAGCGCACATGCACGGTCCCATCGCAGAGTTCGTGCGCCAGCACCACGAGCGCTTAGATGGTTCGGGGTATCCGCACGGGCTTACCGGGGACGAAATGCTCGAGGGGAGCAAGGTGCTTGCCGTGGCCGACGTCTTCGAGGCGATGATGTCGCATCGACCCTACCGGGTAGCGCTCGGACAGGATGCGGCGCTGGCAGAAGTCGAACAGGGCGCGGGACGACTCTATGATGCGCAAGCGGTTGGATCCTGCCTGCGGCTGCTTCGTAAGGAAGGCTTTGAGTTCTCGGATGAATGAGAAGAGCACGCTGGCGCACAGGCATCTCGGCACCGGGCCGAGTCAGAAGTGACTCCCTGATACCCTATGCCCTCATACGATGTGACCGACCATGCCATTATCGATGCCACGCCTGAGCAGGTCTTTCGCGCGCTGGTTGATGAATACGCCGGCAAAACGCATTGGTGGACTCAGGTCGAATCCAAGCCGGTGGGAGACATTCCCTTCGGTCAAGTCGGTGCCGTCTGTGTCGTGACCGTTCGCAATCACGGCACCGCGCGCTTTTCCTGGCGAACCGCCGAGATTCTGGAGAATCACTACATCCGATTCGAGTACCTTGAGGGTGATTTGGCCGGCTACGGGGACTTGCGCCTGGATCCTGTGGGCGACAGGACGCGCATCGAGTACCGCTGGCGTGTGAAGACCCGCGGCAAAGCCCACATCCTCGCCCCGCTGCTCAACATCCGACGGCGACACTCCGAGGTGATCCGGGAAGGCTTTCGCGCGTTGAACGAGGAGCTCGCGACCACGAACCGCTAGCGCGCGAACGAGTAGGATTGGCGCATGTCCGCATCTGCTCAAGGAGAAACGCCATGTGTACCAGCTTCAAACTGACGGCCAAAGACGGCAGCGTCGTGGTGGGCAGGAGCATGGAGTACGCGATTCCCGTGAACTGGGACCTCGTCATCACGCCCAGAGGAGCCAAGGGCAGCAGCGTGGGCCCCGACGGTCCCGGGGTGCAGTGGGATACCAAGTACGGACACGCGGGCATTGCCTTGGGCACGTCGACCGCGTTTGGCGTCACCACGCAGGGACAGCCCGGCGTCTCTGACGGATCCAACGAAGCCGGCCTGTTCGCGGGAGCGCTCTATCTGCCGGGCTTCACCCAGTACCCATCGATTGAGGGAGTACCCGCCGACCAGCTCATCGCGCCGCTGGATGTCTGCAACTACCTGCTCGCAACAACCGCCTCGGTTGCCGAGGCGATCGAGGCCATGCAGCGAGTCACCGCGTGGCCCCAGGTCGTCCCGCCGGTCGGAGTGATGCCGCTACACATCGTCTTGCACGACGGCTCCGGCGCGTCCGCCGTGATCGAATGGGTCGGCGGCGAGATGCAGGTGCACGATGCTCCGCTCGGCGTGGCCACCAACGCGCCACCGTTCCCGTGGCACATGACAAACCTGAGCAACTACGTGAACCTCAGAGTGCTTGATGTCGAGCCCATCAGCCTGCAGGGTGAGACCTTCACCGCTATCGGCGCAGGGTCCGGCTGGCTCGGCCTGCCGGGCGACTTCACGCCGCCGTCGCGGTTCGTGCGCGCCATCGCGCTGTCCGGTACGGCCTACCCGGATGCCGACTCCGCCGGATCGGCGCGAACAGCACTGCGCATTCTGGGAAGCTTCGACATCCCCAAAGGGACGGTGCGCGCCAAGACTCCCGAGGGCATCACCGGCGCCGAGGCAGCCGCCGCCGGTCTGGGCGACTTCACGGCATTTGTCTCCGTGTGCGAGCTGGGCGCCACCCCGTCGTACAGCTACCGGATGTATGACGACCTCACGCCAAGGCGATTCCCCCTGACCGAGGCGACCATTGGGTCCGGTGACATCAGGCGCGTGAACCTGATGGGATCTGCCGGATTCGCGACGATCGACGCATAGGGCGTTGGCCGCGTCACCAAGCAAGGACCTCGCTTAGCCTCTTCGCTTCTTCGCGCCACCAGCCGATGAGGCCGAAGGCGCGCTTGCCGCACCCTTCGCTTCGCGCCCCCACTCCAGCGACACGATCACCGGGATGAATGAGACCACTGCGATGACGATCACGGTCGCCATCACCTTCTCGTTGGTTCCGAAGGCTGCGGTAGCGATGGCGAGAGCCGGACCCGTTGCCCGCACACCCGTGAGGAGCGACAGCGCCCGCCTGCTCGGCTTGTCGGTGCCGATGAGGTAGCCCGCGATCATCTGCACGAGCATCGCAGCGAGCGCGCCGACGATTACCCACGCCCCAAAGACAGACGCGACCGACTCCCACGACGTGAACAAGGTGACCACGATGAGGAGCACGAGCGCCAGGTTGGAGACCTTGGCTGCGCCCGGGGCCCACTCGTGTGCGCGGTCGGACCAGCGCGCCCTGATGAAGAGGCCCGCTAGCAGGGGCACCAACACGAGAACTCCCAGCGTAAGGGCAACCTGCACGCCGTTGATGGTCGTGCCCGCCGGCATCAGCAGCGCCGACCACAGCGGTATGACGACGACATTCAACGCGCCGAGCAAGACGACCAAGCCGACCGTGAGCGGAACATCTCCCTTTGCAAACCCCACGTACTTGAGCGTGGCCGGGGCCGCCGAGGCGAAGCCGACCAGCAGAAAGCCGATCGCATAGTCTGAGCCCATCGGCAGCACTTTGGTCAGCCCAAAGTACATGAGCGGCACGACCAGGCAGTTCAGGACCACCGCAAGCGTGATCGTCTTCCAACGCTCAAACGGAGCGAGAACTTCCTTGACGGTGTAGCTCATGCCGACGCCCGCGTTCATCGACCACAGGAAAATGATCATGAAGACGCCCTGCAGCAGTTGCCCCGCTTGGTCCATTGGTGGTCCCTCTCTCCCTGGGCACACGGCGTGCCTCGCTATCTACGTCATTGTAGCGTCGGCGGCGGCCGCTCCCCCGAATGGTGAGTTGGGTGGTTACCTCGGCAAAGGCCACGGCACCTCGTGCTCTCGCTACAATGATCGGAGACAGAGCGGATG
>JBAXEO010000024.1:0-19197 GCA_037140395.1 Coriobacteriia bacterium | reverse complement strand
TGGCCCGCTGGGTCCAGGCGGTGCCTGTGCGCGTGAAGACGAAGGCCGAGCCTGTTAAGAGCCCCACGCCGTCATCTATGGGCGCGCCGATCACCACGGTGTCGCCTGAGAGGGCGACCGAGACGCCGAAATCGTCGCCCGAAACGCCGGCGGAGTCGATGAACTTGGTCTGCTGGGTCCAGGTGGCGCCTGAGCCCGTGAAGACGTAGGCGGCGCCCTTGCCGCCATTGGCATACCGCGCTCCGATAACCACGGTGTCGCCTGAGAGGGCGACCGAGCCGCCGAAACGGTCGCCGGAGGCCCCGTCGGAGGCGGTGAGCTCTGCCCGCTGGGTCCAGGTGGTGCCTGAGCGCGTGAAGACGTAGGCGGCGCCATTGTTGTTGTTCTGTTGAGTCATTCCGATCACCACGGTGTCGCCTGAAAGGGCGACCGACTCGCCAAAAAAGTCGTATCGGACGGGACTGGGGTTTGCGAGCTCGGCCTGCTGGGTCCAGACGCCGTTTGAGCGCGTGAAGACGTAGACATAACCCGCCTGCGCTACCCCCCCGGCGCTCTCCGCGTACGCGCTGACCACCGCAGTGTCGCCTGAGATGGCGACCGACCAGCCGAACTGGTCGTCGGCAAGAGGGTGAGAGGAGTGTAGCTTGGCCTGCTGGGTCCAGACGCCGTTTGAGCGCGTGTAGACGAAAGCCGCGCCCGACCTACTCCCCATGTCGGCATCATTGGGCGAGCCGATCACCGCAGTGTCGCCTGAGACGGCGACCGACCAGCCGAGCATGTCGTTGGGGCCGCCGTGGGCGGTGGAGAGCTTGGCCATCTCCTGGGCTCCGTACTGGAACGCCGGCGTTGCCGCCAGCGCGACTTGGGCACCCCCCAGCACCAGCACGATCGCGAGCATCGGCAGAATCAGCAAGCGTCCGAATAGCCTCATATCGTCCCCAACCTTTTGCATCGTCACGCGTGTGTGATGCTTCCGCCCACTCCCAAGTCAGCTCTGCGGCCTAGGCCACAGATGAACCGAACTGAATGCTACCGACTTGGCGCTGACGTTGTGTTAGCTAAGGGCGTCAGTTGTGTAATGTTTGTGGTTGGTCTCGTCAATCCGTGCACGGCAACCGTGTGCTTAGCGCGAGGTGATTACCCTGCATCCCAGATTCCTACTGCTCGTCGAAGACGACGCCACCATCGCCGACCTGTTGGTGTACAACCTCAAGCGCGCCGGCTACGAGGTCTTTCACGAGCGCGACGGGCGCGCTGGCGTGCACGCGGCGCTGTCCTACGACATCGACCTGGTCCTCATGGATCTCATGCTCCCCGAGCTCGACGGTCTCGCTGCGAGCAGGGAGATTGCTCGGCACAAGCCTGACCTTCCCATCATCATGCTCACGGCGCGCCGGGACAAAGCGACCATCTTAGAAGGGTTTGAGGCCGGAGCCGACGACTACATCGTCAAGCCGTTCGATCTCGACGAGCTGCTCGCACGCATTTCGGCGCGACTGAAGCGGTCAACGGACGTGCCGGAAGCTGAACCTGACGTCCCCTCCCCATCACCGGTTGATCTCATGGGGCTCACCGTCGACAGCGACGCGCGGGTACTCAAAGGCGCAAATGGCGAGACGGCCCTCACGCCCAAGGAGTTCGATCTACTCGAGTTGTTGCTGTCCCAGCCGGGGCATCTCTTCAGCCGGGAGGAGATCGTCCAGAAGGTGTGGCACCACCAGTACTCGTCAGGATCACGGACACTCGACGTACACGTGCGGCAGGTGCGGGCTAGGCTCGAAGAGGTCGGCGCGGCGGTCACCATCTACGCGACACGAGGTGTCGGCTACCGGGTGGCCGGTCAGTGACGGGCGCACTCCAGGGGTTCTACGCTCCGCTGCTCCTGTTCTCGGCCGGCATCGCGGCTTTGGTTGCAGCAGTCGCTTGGCGCCGCCGTCCCGCCCCCGGCGCGCTGGGGCTCTTCCTCTTGGAATCGTCGGTGCTCGTCTGGTCGCTCAGCTACGCGCTCCAGTGGATGTTGACCGATCGCGGACCATCGCTCTTCTGGCTGGCGCTTAGGGACTTCGGCGCCGCCGCAATCCCAGCCTGCGCAGTGGTTCTCGTGCTGGACTACACGGGCCGTTCGCACCAGCTGACGCGTACGCGCATGGCACTTCTGCTGTCCGTGCCTTTCGTTGGCGTTGCCATCGCCGCAACCGACCCGCTGCATGGCCTCTATCTCGGAGGACAGGCCCCGGTCATGAGTACCTTCGCGGGGGGATTGCTCAGGGTGGCCCTGACGCTCTACCTGCTGGCGCAGATCATCGTGTGCATCGCACTGCTGCTACGAGCTGTGCTGAACCGACACCATATCTATCGACTTCAGGCGATCGTTCTGCTCCTGGCCTTTGTGTTGCCTTTTGGGGTCTTGATCCTTGAGCGCGCTAAGTTTCACTTGGACCCGATGATCAACGCGACTCCGCTCGTGTTCGCGATCACAGGCCCTCTCTTGGCCTTCGCGATGTTCCGGCTCGGACTTCTGACCATCGTCCCAGTGGCCCGCGATCGTCTGATCGAGGACCTTCAGGAGGGCGTGATCGTCGTCGATTCCCAGTACCTCGTGGTCGACATGAATCCGGCCGCCACGCTCATGACGGGGGTCACGGATGCCTCCATCGGAAGCAGTGTCGAAGACGTGTTCTCGCGCTGGCCCGATGTGATCAAGCAGCTGCATTCCCTGCTCGAGGGCGGAGGTGGGACAGCCGAGCCCCGGGCCCTTCTCGACCCCGACCGGCTCATCGAGACGCATATCTCGCCGTTGAGACGCAAGGACAACGAGCTCTTCTCGGCGATGCTCACCTTTCGCGATGTAACAGAACGCGCGACTATCGCCCGCCAGCTGGAGGCGCAAAGCGTTGCACTCTCCGCCACGATGGAGCGCTCGATTCTCGTGCTCGCCGCGATTAGTGACGGCATCTTGCTAGTCGGCCAGGATGAGCGCCTGCTTGGCTGCAATCCGGCGGCCAGCAGAATTCTGGGCGCGAACTTCGACGCTTCCGAGGGCACTCTCGTGTCCACCCTGAGCCATCTGCTTCCGCTCGCGAGTCTCGCTCAGAAGGCCGCCGAGACGGCAGCGGCCTTCACCGAGGTCTTTCAGACATCCGAGGGCCGACAGATCACCGTCGAAGTGATTCCGCTCTTCGAGGCTGGCTCCGGTGAGGCGCAAACCCTCTTCGTCCTGCGCGATGAGACGGAACGCCAAGGCGCCGAGCGGATGCAACGCGACTTTGTCGCCAACGTCTCCCACGAGTTGCGAACGCCCCTGACCGGTCTGTCCCTCCTCGCCGAAACCCTTCCACAAGCCGTTCGCGACGACCCGGAGCAAGTGGAAGGTTTTGTGTCCCGGCTGCGGGCCGAAGTCCGTCGCGTGATCAGGATCACTGACGAGCTGATGACCCTCTCCTATATCGAGAATCTCGAGCTTGGCATCGACGCCCACCTGGTCAAGACCGACCTCTCCAAACTCGTCAACGAGATCGCCGAGGGAGCCGCGCCGCTTGCTGCGGAGAAACAGCAGGATCTGACAGTCGATGCTCCCGCCGGACTGTTCGTGACGGGTGACGAAACGAGTCTCGAAGCACTCGTCGGCAGCCTGCTGGAGAACGCCATCCGGTACACGCCGACCGGAGGGCACGTGACGGTTCGCACTCAGGCAGAAGGTGATTCCGACGGGTGCACATGGGCCGTGCTCAGCGTCTCCGATGACGGCATGGGCATCTCGGCAGTAAACCAGGAGCGCATCTTTGAGCGATTCTTCCGAGTCGACAAAGCGCGGTCTCGAACAACGGGCGGCACCGGTCTGGGACTGAGCATCGCCCAACGTGCTGCCGAGCTGCACGGCGGCACCGTGGAGATCCAGAGCAAGATAGGGGTCGGGTCGACGTTTACGGTTCGGATCCCGGTGGCGCGCTAGCTAGGGCGCAACGCCGGGGAGCGGCCGCACCGCGAGTGTCGACGTGGCCGAGCTCAAGAGCGAACGCATGTGGTATGAGCTGCGGCGGAGCGGCTCACCGGTGGATTCTAGCTTGTGGCCGTCGGCGCGATACCTTTGCTAGGCACCGGTCGCTACTCCGGCTCAGCGTTCACGGCCGCAAGAAGCTCGGCCGGGTCGAACACGGGCAATATCGAGTGTACGAAATCCCTGCCATTGCGAGTCACGATCGCGGCGACATCGGCCCTGCATGCAGCCTCATGCAATACCGCATCCTCGAAGTCCGAGAAGCCAAGATTGAGAGCGCCTTGCAGGACTTCCCGGTCGACGCACGCCACATCGAAGATGCCGAGCAGTTTTCGCAGGTAGTCAATTGCCGCGGCTGATCCCACGGCTTTGGATGCCAGGTAGTGGATGGTCGTGGCCGTCGTCGAGCAGATTACCCCGTCAATCCTTCCGGCATCGACAAGACTCAGCAGTTGTTCGGCGGTGTCGACGTAGGGTTCGCGCGCCAACAGGTGGTCAAGGACCACATTGGTGTCGAAGAGAACCTTCACAGATACTTCTCCTCGAGGTGACGACGGTAGTCCGCCTCATCCAGAACAGAGCCGGCCAGCACTCCGCGGAGCGAGCGGACGCGCGGAGTGATCTCGACTCGACTGTCCCGGGCGTCCATCAGCGCGAAGAAGTCCGAGACAAGCTGCGACACTGACTTGCCGGATTCCGCTGAGCGGCGCTTTGCGCTTGCGATGAGCTTGTCATCGAGCCGCAAGGTGAGCTTCGTGTTCACGTGAACCTCCTGACGTACAAACAATGACACCACTATACGTCACAACCGCCAGGGGGTGCAATCGGCCCGCGGTCACGCGGCTATTCCTACGTGCTAGGCATGAGCCGCGGCGGAGCGGCTCACCGGTGGATTCTAGCTTGTGGCCGTCGGCTCGATACCTTTGTTAGGCATGACCAGCTCATCACCCTCATCTGGCTCAACGTCTCGCACCTTTGCCAATACCGCATCGTAAGCCGCACGGTCGCTGAGCGCCCCGCGATCACGCAGGTAGTCGACGGTCATGAGCGCCGACATCTTCTCAGCCAGCGCGGTAGTGATGAGCTGGTTGATGGAGACGTCCTCGGTCTTCGCGAGTTCCCGCACCTTCTTGTGTAGTGACTCCGGTAGACGCAGGCTGATGGTACTCATGATGCGACTCCTATCCTTCTAAGGAACTCGCCAGGTCTGACTGCGGTTACGCCAAAGCCTTCGGACAGCGCGAAATCCCGCACGTTGTGTGTGACGATCAGGCCGCATCCCGCCGCCGCCGCAAGTTCGAGTACATGGTCATCTTTCGGGTCGCGCAGCACCGGGCGCCACAGGAAGTGAATCTCCTGGAGATGCGCGACGCCGCACAGGAACTCCAAGAGCCGGTCCACATCGTCGTGCGAGAGGCCGAGCCCCGCGCTCTCTCGCTTGAGCACATCTTCATACTCAAGTGCGAGCGGTACCGAGAGCGCAATCTCGAAGTCGGAGGCACCGACCAGCTGCAAGATTCGGTACGACGCCCCGCGGGAACTCCGCAGGCCGGACACGAGGACGTTGGTGTCGATGACGATGCGCTGGCTCATTCAGGTATCATATACGATACCACACGCCCTAGTCAACGAAGCGCCCACGTCTATCAACGTGTGGGGCATGAGCGGCGGTCAAGAGCATCAGGATCGGACCAGCTTGCGCCGTCCGCTCGATGCCTTGGCTAGTCCGCTGCGTCTGACTGTGAAGGCTCCGAGAGCAGCGCCCGGACCTCGTCACGCAGAACGACAACGTCGTGTTCCGCGATTCGCAGAACGGCCTCGTCATCGATGGCGGCATAGTCGTGCGCGAGCCGGTTGCGGAAGCCGACGATGAGTCGTGCGTGCGTGATTCGCGCGGCAAGATCGGGGTCCATGCGACCGAGCGAAGCAATGGCTTCGCCGATGATGATGAATTCACGCTCAACCGCCGAGCGGATCACGCGATCGGCGAGGTAGCCGTCGGTGTCGACTCATGCGAGAGCAAGGTCGATCGTGTCGCAGGCGTCGATGATGTCCTGAAGATACGCCTCGCGACTACGCGGGATAGAGCATCCGCTTGGTCCGATCGATCTCAGCCGAGATGTAGCGGTTCTTGACCGCGCCGGCCATGACCAGGTCGACCTTCGTCCCGAGGGCGGCTTCGAGCTCGTCGACCATGTCGAAGTACGCTGTCGCCCGGTCGTAGCCATCCATAGGCGCGAACTCGACGAGAAGGTCCACGTCGCTCTCCCCCGGCCGGAAGTCGTCACGAAGCGCCGACCCGAACGCGTAGAGCCCCACGACGTTGTACTTGCGGCACAACGCGGCGATATCGTCAGTCTTGTTCTCGAGCACAGCGACCATGGTGAACCTCCGCGCCTATCGTAACCGCCGAGGGGCGGAACCGCCACGTGACGACCCGGATTCCGCTTTCTGGAGACGGACTAACGATGATTCTGCGGCCCGCGTAACACCACCGAGATTGCGGACCGAAAGCGATGCGAAACTAGACCCGCCCTGCCTAAATCGATCGCGGGTGTCTGCCAGGCAGAGCACTCAGGCTGCAATACCGCTACGGACGAACCGCCACGACTTCGATCTCAACCATCGCGTCCTTTGGCAGCCCTGCGACCGCAACGGTCGAACGCGCGGGGAACGGCTCGGTGAAGAACTCAGCGTAGACGCCGTTCATCTTGGCGAAGTTGGCCATGTCGGTGAGGAAGACAGTGGTCTTGACCACGTCGGCCAGCGTGAGCCCGGCAGCTTCGAGCACCGCCGTGATGTTCTTGAGCACCTGCTTGGTCTGACACCCGGCGCAGCCCTCGACGAGCTCGCCGGTGGCCGGGTCGATGGGGGTCTGGCCGCTGGCGTAGACAAAGTGGCCGACGCTGATGGCGGCGGAGTACGGGCCGAGGGCGGCGGGGGCATTCGGCGCGACGATGGCGGTCTTCTCGGGCATGGTGGTGCTCCTTTGGGATGTGGGTGTGGGCGGCTGTTAGTGCGCGGTTCCGGTCTTCTCGGCAGCCTCTCGTGCGGCGAACATGATGACCTCGCTCACCGTCGGGTGGCCGAAGATGGCGTGGCCGAGCTGTGAGACGGTCATTCCGCCGGCCATCGGGACGCTGATCTCCTGGATCAGCTCCGCGGCGCCCGGCCCGACAATCTGCGCGCCGAGGATGCGGCCGGTCCCGTTCTCGGCAACGAGCTGGACGAAGCCGTCGGAGCGGCCCTCGGCGAGTGCCTTGCCGTTGCCGGCGAACTTCATGACGACCTGCACGCAGTCGATGCCGCGCTCCTTGGCGCCGTCGCGCGTCGAGCCGACAACACCGATCCCAGGCTCGGTGTAGACGGCAGCCGGCACGGTCGAGAGGTCGATAGTCGCGGTCGGCGCCTCGCCACGCAGCCCGGCGACGGCGTTACGAGCGGCGCACTCACCCTCGGCCTCGGCGACGTGCGCGAGCATCATCCCGCCAATCAAGTCACCGATTGCGTAGATGTTCTCGACGCTCGTGCGGTAGAACTCGTCGACCTTGACGGCCGCGCGATCCATCGCGATCCCAACCTCGGCCAAGCCAAGATTGAGCCCGTTGGGGCGGCGTCCGGGTGCCGAGAGCACAACGTCGGCTTCAAGCGTGGTGCCGTCAGTGAGGGTCGCGGTCACGCGGTTGCCGGTCTGCGATACCGAGTCGACCGCCACGCCGAGGTGGAATACGACCCCGAGGCCTTCGAGCGCTTTCTGGACCTCGCGCTGTACTCGCTTGTCGTTGCCAGGCAGCACCGCCGGCGTGAGCTCGACGACGTGTACCTGGGAGCCGAAGTTGGCGTAGGCATCGGCGAACTCCACGCCGATTACCCCGCCGCCGATGATGATGATCTGGGCCGGGATCTCGGAAAGCGCCGTGGCCTCGTCGCTGGTCCAGACGCGCGAGAGCGTGTGGTCGATGTTGGGGAGCAGAAACGGCACCGAGCCGGTCGCCAGGATCACGGCGTCGCACTCGACGATCTGCGTGCCGCCTTCCTCCAGGTCGACGATGAGCTCGTCGGCACCAACGAGCTTGCCCTCGCCGTACACCACGTCAACCTTGAGGCGCTTGGCGCTGCTCTCGATCTGGCCCACGAGCTCGTCGACGACGCCTTCCTTGCGAGCGCGCAGCACAGGGACGTCCACGCCGGCGACCGAGCCGGTCAGCCCGAATTCGGTCAGGTGGCGCGTGTCGGCCACGATGTGTGCCGAACGCAGGATGGTCTTGGTGGGGATGCAGCCCCAGTTCAGGCAGGTGCCGCCGAGACGTGCGCGCTCCACAAGCGTGACCGCGGCGCCCAGCCGTGCGGCCTCGAAGGCGGCGGAGTAGCCGCCCGGCCCCCCACCCAGCACTGCGATACGCATGGGCACGTCTCCCTCATTCATGGTGTCAGGCACTGGATTGCCCAAGGATTTTATCACGGTCGTTTTGGGTGACGCGGCGGGATTGGCGCGCACGGCTGGAGCGCGCCGAGCGCTCGGATCAGGCCAGTCCCGCGCCCTCGAGGATCCGCGCAACCGCGCCGTCGGCACCCAGCGGCATGATGTGTACTCCGTCGGCGATCTCGCGCAGCTCCCTGACCTGCTCTCTCGCCAGCCGAATCGACTCCTCGAGCGGGTCGTCAGCCGCCGCGATCCTGTCCGAAATATGCTCGGGAATCATCATCCCGGGAAGCCGTTCGTTGATGAACCTGATGACGCCGGGGCTTTTGAGCAGGACGATGCCCGCGATGAGCTTCACGCCGGTCGGCCTGAGCGCCTCGGCTGCTCGAGCGAACTTCTCGACGTCGGTGATGCCCTGCGTCTGGAAGAACATCGCACCGGCCTCGACCTTCTGGAGCGCGCGGTCGAGCTGGATCTCCCACGGCTCGACCTCCGGGAACAGCGCCCCGCCGATGAGGAAGTCCGTCGCGCCGTCGAGCGCCGCGCCCGTCATATCCACGCCGGCGTTCAACCCGGTTGCGACCTCCATGAGCAGCGTCGAGTCCAGGTCGAAGACACCTTTGGCCTGGGTATGGTCTCCGCCGCGCGGGTCGTCTCCGGATACAAGGAGCACGTTCTCCAAACCGAGCGCCCAGGCGCCGAGCAGATCGCCCTGAAGAGCCAGACGGTTCCGGTCTCGGCAGGTCTGCTGGAAGATCGGCTCGCAATTGCAACCGCTGTCGACCAGCAGCCGCGACGCTGCAATGGAGCTGATGTGGAGAGTCGCCCCCTGGTTGTCGGTCACGTTGATGGCATGGCACACGGGCGCGAGCTTCGCAACGCTCGCCAACATCGCGGAGCAGTCGGTCCCGTGGGGCGGTGCAACCTCGCCGGTGATCACGAACTCACCGCGCGCGAGTGCCTCTCGAAGCCCGCTCATTTGCGCCCCCGCATGTTGACGGAGCCGGGGTTACGCTTCGCCGAGTAGTCCTTGGGCGGGATGACGCTCCTGTGGCCTCGGCCCTGCTCGGCTAGCCTCCTGCTGATCTTGACGTGCGCACATTCGCGGTCGGTGAGCACCTCGCACATACCGTTCCACATGCCGCCGCACGGGCCATTGAGCAGGCCTTTGGGGCAGGTGGTAACCGGACAGATGGCACCGGTCTTGTCCAGAACGCAGTCGCCGCACATCTGGCAGCGCTCCTCGAAGACGCCGTGTCTCTGCACGTTGCCCAAGAAGGCGCTTTCGAGTCCCGGAAAGACGGGCTTGCTCACACCCTCGGCTACCGTTTGCACGCCCGCGCCGCACGTCAGCACGAGCACCGCATCGGCCGCTTCGACCTCCTGAGCGTGCTTGCGCATCTCGAGCTTGGTTCCGCCCAAGTGACACGTCACTGCCGACACGGTCCAGCCGCTCACGGAGTAGCCGGCCTCCTCGAGCCTCTCCTTCGCCTGAAGCAACTCCTTCTCGCCGCCAGTGTCGGCGACCGTCGCGCACTCGCCACAACCGATGAGGAAGACGGATTTGGCGTTGACCTCGGCGAGGTTCGCGAGGATGCGCTGCCAGTCTCGAGGCTTGGTGATGATCATCTTCGGGCTCTTTTCGTAGCGATGGCTTCTCTCACCGCAGAAACGCAACCGGGTGCATCTTGTGCATACCCCGCGCCAATCGATGTTGCCCACTCGCGTGTAACAACGGCCCCGCCGACAAGTACTGGGAAGTCGCTCTCGTCGGCACGCACCGCGTCCACCGTCGCGCTCATCGCCGGTAGCGTCGTCGTCATCAGCGCCGAGAGACAGACCGCGTCAGCGTCAACTGCAGCGGCAACGATCCGCTCAGTGGGGACGTCGACTCCCAAGTCGGTAACCTCGAAGCCCTGACTCTCCAGCAACGAAATGCAGATGTCCTTGCCGATCGAATGAACGTCGCCCTTCACCGTCGCGAACACCACGTGCCCTGCCGAGGAGCCCTCCCCTTCCGGCGTGAGCTCCTTGACGCGAGCAACCGCGGCCTTCATCGCGCCGGCCGCGATCATCATCTGCGGCAGAAACACCTCGCCACGGCCGTACGCGTCTCCAAGGCGCTGGATCGCCGGCGTCAGCACGGCGCCGATAACGTCGCCAACCGGCATGCCCTCCGCGATCACGGCGTCGACGAGCGCCGGAGCGGTCTCGGCGTCTCCTCGGAGAACCGCCGTCTCCAGTGCTGTTCGCGCGTCGGGTCGCTCGTTGTTACCTGCCGCGTCTTCCACGGTGCCGGCAAGCGCGTCCGCACCGCGAGACGCATCGTCAAGCGCGCTTCCGTAGGCCGCATCCCATGCCGCCCATGCTTCGTGGTGGGCATCGGGATTGGTGCCGGCTGCGCGCGCGCTGTTGGCGATTCGCACGGCCTCCATCACCACGGAATCGTTGGGGTTGAGAAGCGCTGAGTCCAGCCCGGCCGCCACAGCAGCGTCAAAGAATGCGGCGTTGAGGAGCGGGCGACTCGGCAGGCCGTGGCTCACGTTGGACACGCCGAGAATGGTCGCTAGTCCAGAGTCGTGGGCCGCACCGAGCGTCTCGGCAGTGATGCGCGGGGCGTGGGCGTCGGTGGCAGCGGTCATGACCAGAGCGTCGACGACGAGGTCTGCGTCGGTCAGACCAGCGGCATGCGCGGCCGCCCGGATGCGCTCAACCACAGCCGATCGACCGGCGGCGTCGGCCGGAATCCCGGCGTCGTCGAGCGCCAGCACCACAACCGCCGCACCGTAGCGGCGAGCGAGGGGCAGCACCGAGGCGATGGACTCGGGATCCCCATTCACGCTGTTGATGAGCGCACGGCCTGGGTAGACGCGAAGCGCCGCCTCAAGGGCAACCGGGTCCGTGGTGTCGAGCACCAATGGCGCGTCAGCGGTGCCGGCCAGTGCGAGCACGGCCGCAGGCAGAATCGCGACGGCATCCACACCGGCAGCGCCCACGTTGACGTCGAGAAGGTCGGCACCCGCCGCCTCTTGCTCGGCAGCGTACGCGCGCACCACGCTCATCGAGCCTGCGAGCAACGCTTCCTTGAGCGCTGGCTTGCCGGTCGGATTGATGCGCTCGCCGACGACTCGGACTGGCGAGCCGGAACCCAGCGTCACGATGCGGCGCGGTCCAGCAAGCACCGTGTCGCTGAAACCTCGCGGTGCCATCTCCACCACGTCCTTGTCAGCGACGGCGTCGACAATAGCGCCGGTGAAGACGGGAGTGGAGCCGCAGCAGGAACCAACGCCCGCGACCCCCGCTTGGCGCGCGGTGGCGGCGAACGCGCCCATCTCCTGCGGCGTACCGGGAAACACCGTGTGCCCCTCGGCGTCGAGGAAAGGCAGGCCCGCGTTGGGCTGAACGAGCACCGGCAGCCGAGTCGCCGAGACCATCCGGCGAGCGAGTTCGAGCATCTGATCGGGGCCAAGTCCGCAGTTCAGACCGACCGCGTCTGCGCCCACGGCCTCAAGGATGACGGCCGCTGTTTCGGGATCGGTGCCCGAGAGATCCATGCGGCCGGACAGCCCAAAGGTGCAGCTGGCAAAGACCGGAAGATCGCATACCGACTTAGCGGCGAGCACGCCGCAGCGCAACTCGGCGATGTCGGTGAAGGTCTCAAAGAAGATCGCGTCGGGCCCCTCGGCGGCGAGCGCTGAGATCTGCTCGGCAAAGATGGCGAACACCTCGTCAAAGGTGGCCTGGCCCATCGGCTCGAGCACTAGTCCCGTGGGGCCGACATCCGCCAATACGTGCGGCGCTCCGTCCGCTTTGCAGATGCGCACAGCAGCGCGGTTGAACTCGCCGACACGATCACCGTAGCCGTACTCGGCGAGCTTGGGTCGGGAGCCGCCAAAGGTGTTCGTGGAGCAACAGTCGGCCCCCGCCAACGCGTAGGCGCGGTGGACCTCGGCAACTATCTCGGGTGCGCTGACATTGAGCAGCTCAGGGCACTCGCCCGCAGGCAATCCCGCTCGTTGGAGCATCGTCCCCATGGCGCCTTCCAAGACCAGAACGTCTCGGCCCAGGCGCATCATGATATCCGGCATAACTGGGATCCTTTCGAGACGCGGCAGGCTACAGGCAGCCGAGACGCCACAACGCCGCCGCGATGATGTCGGCGTGGTCGAAGGCAAGCTCATCGGGCAGCCCGTCGACGAAGAACCATGCAGCATCCGCCGCGTCGTCACCCCCGACTACCGTGGGCGTCTCGAGCCCGATATCGGCGAGGTAAGCGGCGCAGACGTTCCAGCCGCGAGGGTCTCGACCCGGGTCGCCAAACGCTCCAACAGGAACGAGCGGCCCCTCCCAGATCAGGCCGGTTTCCTCGGCAAGTTCACGACGGGCAGCAGCGACAGGGCGCTCGTCCTCATCGACGAAACCGCCCGGGAGCGCCCAGCAACCGACAAACGGCTCGGCCCCTCTGAGCACGAGAAGTACCTTCCGAGCCGCCGTGGGCCCAGCGAAGACAACGGTGTCGCAGGTGAAGGTAGGGCGCGGGTAGTCGTAGCTGTAAGTAGTCATGGGTGCAGTGTAACCGACCGAAACACGCCCCCACCGCGAAAGCGCGCGTCTCAGACGCCGTGGGGACGTCGGCACGCGCGCGCTGCCCAGCGCTACACTGGTCGAGCTCGTTCGCACGCAAACCGAGGAGAACTACGTGGTTGATTCGTCGCGCCGCATCAAGGTCATCATCGCGATGGCCATCATGTACGTGGTGTGGGGGACGACGTATCTCGCCATCAAGGTCGGACTCGACGCGGGCCTGCCACCCACATTGTTCGCAGGCGTGCGTCAGATACCGGCTGCAGCTCTGCTCTTTGTGATTGCGGCCTGGCGCGGAGCGAGCCTGCGCATATCGGCGAAAGACCTCCGGATCTCGGTCATCATCGGCATCCTCTTGATCGTGGGAGGCCAGTACTTCACCTTCCTTGCCGAGCAAAGCGTGCCATCGGGCATCTCGGCGCTCGTCGTCGCGCTCCTGCCGCTGTGGATCGCACTTGCCGAGTCGGCCTTTCCCGACATGCAGCGTCCCGGGCGTCTTGGCTGGGTAGGGCTGGCGATCGGCTTTTCCGGCCTTGGAATCCTGCTGGCCCCGCGGCTCGTGGGCGTCTCGGCGGGCAGGAGCGAACTTGCCGGTCTCGGGCTTCAGGTCATCGGAACCTGGCTTTGGGCGAGCGGATCGATCTTCAGCAAGCGCAATCCGGTCAAAGCCGACACCATGGTCATGACCGCCTATGAAATGCTGGCAGCCGGCGGCGTCTTGCTTTGTCTGGGCACGGTGCTCGGCGAATGGCCGCGGTTCGTAGTCACGCCCAAGGCGTTTGGCGCACTTGCCTATCTCGCCGTCATCGGCAGTGCCGTGGCCTTCACCGCGTTCACCTACGCTCTGCAAAACCTGTCTGCAAGCAAGGTGATGACGTACGCCTACGTCAATCCCGTCATCGCCGTCTTTGCCGGGGCACTCGCCGGGCGAATCGGCTTGGTTCCCCCCGAGCCGATAACCGCCTCCACACTAATAGGTATGGTCGTCATCGTGGGCGGTGTGGCCCTCGCCATCGGCTCACCCACTCGACCCCCCAGAAGACCCTCGGGGCCGCCCTCTCAAGAACCCCCAGCTCACAGCCTCATCGATGCGGTCCCCAGCGAAGTCTGATTCAGCTCGTCGGCGCACATTAGAGAGCTGCCATTCACACTTCACGCCTTTTCCACACCGGGCACATTGCGCCTTCGCAATCGTCGAAGATAGTGGGGTTGCGACACGATCCCCGGCCCAAGAGGAGACCAGCGATGATGATCATGACGTACACGACGCTCGGGGTTCTCGCCCTCGCGGCCGTCTGGCTTCTCGGCAAAGAGCGTAATCGGCTCACCGTTGCGGTCAGCACATTCTCACACCCCGCCTCTCCCGTTGACGAAGCCGAACGTGTCCTTTCGCGACGCTACGCTCGCGGCACCATCTCCGCCGATGAGTACGACAGGATGATGGCGATACTGCGCCGCTAGTCACAACTCACTCAGGCGCTTATCAGAAGCGCCAAAAACCTCCTCCCCCTTGTGTGAAGCGACCCGGTTTGGCAGAGCCGGGTCGCTTCGCGTTGCGGGGCCGAGTGTTCTAGCGGCGCTGAAGCTTCCAGAACCCGGTTGAATCCACATTCATGCGCACTTCAGCGCATCAACCTTCACCTTAGCCTCTGAATGCAGCGGTCTAGCTGCGCCTTTGCTAGGTATCTCAATCTCAGGTTTAGCCTTGCAAAATATATGGGACTTGTCTACTATATGTTTTATCATCTATTCACTTGGAGGCGCGTGGGATGTCGCTTGAGGCGGCGATCATGGGATTTCTAGCCGAGGAACCGCGTTCCGGCTACGACTTGAAGACCCGCTGCTTCCAAAACCAAGCGGGGGCCTTCTGGACCGCCGATCAGGCCCAGATCTACCGCACTCTGGAGCGCCTGCAGTCGTCTCGGATGGTCTCGTGCACCCGTAGACGGCAGAGCGGGAAGCCGGACCGCAAGATCTACCGACTCACCAGCGCCGGCGAGACCGCCCTCGCTGCCTGGTTGGCCTCTCCCTCCCCCATCACTCCCCCCCGCGACTCGTTTCTGCTGCAGGTCTTCTTCTCGGCCGATTTGGCAGACGACAGAATCGTCGAGAACCTCTCCGCGCGCAGACAGGCGCATCAGTCGCGTCTCGACGAGCTTCGCTCCGAGGTCGTCGCACAGGCCGAGCAGACATTAGCGCCCGAGCGCACGAGGATTCTGCGAGCAGCCGCGTTTGACGGTGCCATTGCGCGCGAGCGCGCCTCGATCGATTGGCTCGACGACACCATCGAAGCCATCAAGAGCGGGCATCTCCCCGCCGGCCAGCATCGCGCCGCGCCTATTGATAGCCAACTGCCGGAAACGGGATCGGCATGAATCGTCTAAGCCCCTGCCAGGGAGGCCCTCAGTGAGAATCGTCGCAATCGATGCCAGCCCGTCGCGTGGCGTGGTCAGCTTGACCGTGGAGGCGGCCGCACGCTCTGCCGAGAAGGCCGAAGCGATCGTGCACCGAGTGCGCCTCGCCGAGCTGAAGGTGCTCACATGTACCGGCTGCGGGATGTGCCGCTACGGCGACGGCTGCAAGATTACCGACGACCTCCCAGCACTTGCCCAGCAAATCGCCGAGGCCGACGGGGTGATTCTTGGCTTGCCGGCCTACTTCAGGCGCCCCGATCCGGCGCTGCAGGCGATGCTGGAGCGCTTGAGGCGCTTCTTCCCTCGCGACCGGCAGCTCGTGCTTCCGGGGCTCGGCACGCGCGATCGCTCGGAAAGCTCGGGGATCATCAGTGCCAAACGTGCGGTCATCATCACCGCCAGCCGGGCACCGGAGCCCCTAGCCACCTTCTTCGGCTATACAACGGGCCCCATCCGGGAGCTCAGAAGCGCCTTGGGGGCCGGGGGCATCCGCACCGTCGGGTCGCTCGCTCTAACTGGCGGATGGCTGCGCGAGTCGTTCGACGAATGCGAGCGCGACAAGGCCACGTCGTTGGGAAGGATGCTCGCGGGCAGGATGTAGGCGACCCCTCAGCTGGATTCGAGCAGCAGGTCCATGACGCCTCGTCCGGGATCGAGCAGCAGTCCCGTCTCCTTGGCGCCGTCCTCACAAAACCTCGTCCCCCCGTTGTGCAGGATGCCTGGACCGGCAACGACGAACGGCACCGGTTCGCCGACGTGCGTCTTGATCTCGATGGGCGTTGGATGATCGGGCATCGCGAGGATCCGCACTTCGTGCTTGCAGGCGTAGTCACGGATTCGCGCGATCACCTCGCGATCGATAGCTTCTATCGCGGCTATCTTGCCGGCCATATCCCCTGCGTGGCCCTCTTCGTCAGGTGACTCGATGTGAATCACCACAATGTCGTGGTCACTCAGTGCCGACAGAGCACCCTCGATCTGAGCGGTGTAGTCGTTGGTCGAGTCCCCAGTCACTCCCGCGATTTCGAGCCGCTCCATGCCGACCAGGGCCGCAAGCCCGTTGAGAAGATCGACGCCGCTGGTCATCGCCGCGGTCAGGCCGCGCATCTCGGCGAAGGGGGTGAGCTCGCGCGGGGCAGCCCCGGGCCAGAACGGCCACACGTCGGTCGCTGGAGAGCTTCCTCCGGCGCTCCGGCAGCGGTTGATCGCGCTGTTGTCCAGAAGGACGCGCGCGCGGCCCATGTAGTCCAGCAGAAGGTCAGCACCGGGTCCCGTGGGCATGAAGGATTCCACGCGCTGGTCCGAGATGTCGTGCGGGGGCGTGAAGGTCGCCTCCAGAAGCTCGAGGTGACCCGTCACAACCAAGATGTGGCGATACGCGACTCCCGGATAGAGCTTGAACGTGTCGTCATCGAGCTCCGTCGCGATGTCTGTGACTATGGCGCCCGACTCCTCCGTGGCGATGTTTCCCGCCGAGTACGAAGCCATGACGCCGTCTTGGATCGTCACGAGATTGAGTCGGAGGGCGACTTGATCCGGAGAAAGGACGATCCCCATGCTAGCTGCTTCGATTGCGCCCCGCCCCACGTAGTCGGCCACCGGATCGTAGCCGAGAATCGACGTGCAGGCAGCCGCCGAGGAGGGCTCGGCTCCGCTCGGCACTGTGAGCGCCAAGCCCAGGGTGCCGCTCTTGGCCAGCGCGTCGAGATTGGGGGTGTCGGCAGCCGCCAGGGTCGTCTTGCCGCCGAGCGCATCGATTGGCCAGCCGGAGGCCCCGTCGAGAATCACGATCAGGTACTTCATCAAGCACATCCCTAGTCTGTCGTGACGTGTTGGCTCGGCAATGCCGTCACGCGCACAGCATTGCAGGACAACGATAGCGTACCAAGCGACCGTGCCCCGCTCACAGCGCCAAACGCGGCACGGTACCAGGTGACGCGCAACGCGTAGTATGCCAACTGCAGAACGGCCGCAAGCGGAAAACCGCGAAGTGTGTAGGCGATTCTCGTAAGCGCGAACCGGATGTATGCGACCAGGAAGGTCATCGTGACACGAAGGAAGGCACGCCGGGCTAGGCCGAGGCCAAGCAAGGTCGTCAAGAAGACCCCGAGCCCAGCGAGAGCTCTGCGCGCGAAGCCGCTTCTTTGGGCGCTTGGCATCCTCGTCGTGCTGGGTGCCGTCCTGTTCGTTCCGGTCGCTGTGCTCACAGACCAACCGGCGTTTTGCAAGACCTGCCACACGATGGTGCCGTTCTACGACGCTTGGAAACAGGGGCCTCACAAGGATGTCTCGTGTATCGAGTGCCACGTCGACCCCGGAACGGCGCGCCGGCTCGAGCACAAGTTCGTGGCGCTGAACGAGGTCTACGCCGAGTTCTTCAAGCACTCGACATTCCCAAACTACAACGCCGGCATCGTCGACGCGCGCTGCGAGCATTGCCATCCTGATGTTGTCACCCAGACAACGACGCCAGGCGGCAAGTTCTCGCACGTCGCGCACCTCAACAAGGGTGTGCGGTGCGCCCAGTGCCACGCCTCAACTGCGCACAAGGTGACCTTCTCGGCACTCAATAGTGCGAGGTTGCTCAACGTTGCAAACGCTCCAGCCGGACTTACCTACGTGGGCGAGGCTTTCAAGGCATCAGGCGGGGCGCCCAGCGCACTTCCTGGCCACAAACCGGTCCCGTGTTCAAACTGCCACGATCAAGCGAACCTGCAGTGCAGCTTCTGCCACGGCACGCCAGCCAACCACTATGGTGCCGACTGCAAGGCGTGTCATCGGCCAGGTACACCATTCGCGAATTTCGCACACCCTCGAAGCGGCGAGCATAACTACCGGAGCCGGCCGTGCGCCAAATGCCATCCAAACGGCTACCAAGCTGTGTACTGCACCTGCCACAAGGGCAACCCGCCTCAAGGTGATTAGTCACACGCGCCGGTCGATTGCGAAATCGGCGACAGCCCACGCGGCGACTGCCTCAGGTATCATGCACGCATGAATACGACCAGCTACCACGACACTCGTGGCCTCGATCCCGTCTCGCGCACGTTCTCCGAGGCGATCATCCAAGGCATCGCACCGGGCGGCGGACTCTACGTTCCCGACGCGTTGCCGCACTTCACGCTCGAGGAGATCCTCGCCTTCGAGGCGTGGCCGTACTACCAGCGTGCTGCGGCGGTGTTCTCGCGATTCGGCGTCGATGTAGCCGACACGCGCGTTGACGAGCTCATGCGGGATGCGTACGGCTCCCAGTTTGACGACGAGCGTATCGCTCCCATCGAAGAGGTCGTTCCCGGCACGTGGGTCCTCGAGCTCTGGCACGGACCCACCAGCGCCTTCAAGGACATGGCGCTCCAGTGTCTGCCGCTGTTCTTCTCGGAAGCGCTTGAGGGGGTTGCGGGAGATGGACAGCCCGCCGACGACTACCTGATCCTGGTCGCAACTTCCGGTGACACCGGCAAGGCCGCGCTCGAGGGGTTCTCGGACCGCGAGCACACCGGCATCATCGTCTTCTATCCGGCCGATGGCGTGTCCGACATCCAGCGCAAGCAGATGGTGACGCAGGCTGGCGACAACGTGGGCGTGTTTGGCGTTCGCGGCAATTTTGACGACTGCCAAAGCGCCGTCAAGGCAGCTTTTGACGACGAGGCCTTCAAGGCAGAACTCGCCGAGCAGCACCGCCTCAAGCTATCCAGCGCCAACAGCATCAACTGGGGCCGGCTCCTTCCGCAGGTGGTCTACTACGTCAGCGCGTATGCCGATATGGTGGCCGCGGGTGG
>JBAXEO010000023.1:0-19926 GCA_037140395.1 Coriobacteriia bacterium | reverse complement strand
CGTCGTCGAAGTCCGGGTGATAAGGCACGTCGGTGACGATCACGCCCTCCTGCCCAAAGAGCTGCTGCTTGATCCAGAACGACGTCTGGTCGTGCAACATCGCATCGGCAGCGTTGGAGGGCGCGTACTCCGGCAGAATGACCGTCACGACGTGGTCTTTGTTGGGGCGCGGAATGTTGCGCACATAGTCGACAAGCGGAGCAATCACCTCGCGGTACGGCGACGCCACGACGTTGAGCCGGATGCCGAGGTCAGCCTTGTCCCAGCGGGCATGGAACGCCGCAGCGTCCTCGCTAGTCACGTCGATGTAGAGCGCTTCGGTGGTATCGGCACGCAACGTCTTGGCGTACTGCAGCGCACGCACGAGCCTCCGGTCGATGTCCTTGACCAAGATGATCACGTGATTGTGAAGTCGGTTGTACGCCTGCCAATTCAGGTCAGCGAGCTCGTCGTCGGGCAGGGCCAGTTCAGCGCGGACCATGTCGTAGCGCTTCTTCACCCACGCGAAGTACGCGACCATGAACGGCACGATAACCACGACGATCCAGCCGCCTGCCGTGAACTTGGTTATGGCGATGACGGCAAAGACAACGCCCGTGGTGACCGCCCCAACGGCGTTGATGATCGCGGCGCGTCTCCAGTTGGGGTCGTCCTTCAAGCTGAACCAATGCAACACCATCCCCGCTTGCGACAGCGTGAAACACATAAACACGCCGAGCGCGTAGAGCGGAATGAGTGCGCTGGTTTTGCCCTGGAACCCGACAATCAGGACCGCTGCGGCGCCGGTCAGCAGCAGAATGCCGTTGCTGTGCACCAGCCGATAGCCCCGGTCCTTGAGCTGGTGCGGGAGGAAGTCGTCGGTTGCCATAAACGAGCCCAGCCGAGGAAAGTCCGCGTAGCTCGTGTTGGCGGCCACGACGAGAATACCCATCGTGGCAAACGAGATCAGGTAGTACAGCAGCCCCGTCCCAAAGAGCTGCCGCGATATCTGGCTAATGACGGTCTCGGTCTCGACGTTGCGGACGCCTGCGGTGACCGCGAGCCAGCTGATTCCCAGGAACAGCACGAGCAGAATACCCGCCATCCACGTGAGCGTCTTTGCGGCGTTCTTTGAGACTGGCTCCCGAAACGCCTGAACGCCGTTGGCAATCGCCTCGACACCGGTCATAGCTGCGCAGCCCGAGGCAAACGCGCGCATGACCAGGAAGAGTGTGAGGGTCTGCACCGGCGCAATTGCCTCTGTCGCCGAGGGAACCTGGATAGCGTGGGTCCCCTTGGTGATCGCAACGAACAACCCGAAGAAGATCATGAAGACGATCAAGCCAATAAACGCGAACGTCGGTCCCGCGAAGAGCGCTCCGGATTCCTTGACCCCGCGCAGGTTCCCAACCATGAGCAGCACAACAAAGAACAAAGCGATGGGAACCGTCCACTTGAGCAACTGCGGAAACGCCGAGGTGATCGCGGCCGTACCGCTTGAGATCGAGACGGCGACCGTCAGAACGTAGTCGACCAGCAGCGATGCCCCCGCGACGAGCCCGGCCATGGTGCCGAGGTTCTCCTTGGCCACGATGTAGGAACCGCCACCGGAAGGATAGGCGCGGATGGTTTGCCGATACGAGAGGGAGACGATGATCAGCAACGCGCCGATTGCGATAGCCACCGGCCAGGCAAGATGCAGAAAGGCAGTTCCCGCAAGCGAGAGCACGAGGATGATCTCGCCAGTCGCATAGGCCACCGAGGAGATCGCGTCGCTTGAGAACACCGCGAGCGCAATAGGGTTGCTCAGCCGCTGGTGCCGAGATTCCTCGTTGTGAAGTGGATCGCCCAAGAAGATGTTCTTGACGCGGTTGGTCATTCGAACCTACAACCTCTCGGCGAACGCCAGACGCGCCACGCGGCGCGTTGGGGCGGAAGTGACCCCCCTTGCGACCCTACTGAATCATCTGCACAGGATAGTGTCACCCAGCGATAGTGTCACCCGGTGCGCGAGGGGGTGCGTGCGTATGCGCATCTCGCCATTCCCATCAGATTGGCCGGTACGAGTTCCTCAGCCGCATCCACCAACGCTCTCCTCGGCAAAATGGCAGCGTACACTATCCCCTTTCGCACGCGCGGTACAATCGGCGTGAGCGGATAGATACGGGTGGGATCGATCACGAAGTGCCGCCGCGTGTCAAAGATCGGGGAGCGAGTTGGCACAGCCGAACATCGAAGTCGATAAGGGCCATCGCACGGGTCTGCGATCCAGCGGAGTACTGATTCTCTGGGTGGTGTTCCTCGCGGCCTGCATCGGCACCGCACTCATCGGTCGCTTCTACTTCGACGCCCAGCGCAAGGACATCGTCAACAGCAAGGCCACTGAGCTCTCCGCGGTGCGTGACCTGAAGATTCAGCAAGTTCTGGATTGGCGCATGGGGCTCCTCATCGACGGGCGAGCCCTTTCCAAGGACCCCGCATTGAGAGACGAGGTCGACCGCTGGGTCGCCAATCCTGACGATCCGGCCGTCGTCGCGACTCTGCGCGAGTGGATGAAGGTCATGGAGACGCAGCGGGGCTACTCCGGCGTTGCAATCATGTCCCCCGATGGCTCTCGCTGGCTTTCGCCGACCGGCGAGGCTCCCTCCGACCCTGTCGAACGCACCGAAGCCGAGAATGCTCGCGGTTCGACCGAAACGACGCTCACTGACTTGTTCCTTGACCCAGTGACAAAGAGCCCTCGGCTCGACGTGGTGGCTCCTCTGACAGGCGGCCCGGCAAAGACGCAAGCCGTGGTGATACTGAACCGAGATCCCCGCCCGGACTTGTTTCCGTTGATCCAGCAGTGGCCAACTCCGAGCCCCTCTTCGGAGACACTGCTCGTGCGGCGCGAAAACGATACGGTCCTGTACCTCAACGAGCTCAGGTTCAAGTCGAACACCGCGCTGGTTGCCACGCTCCCGGTTTCCAATTCTGAGTTACTCGCAGTACAGGCGCTCTCAGGAGCCCCGCGCGCCACCCAGGGATCCGACTATCGCAAGAATCCTGTCTTCGGGGCGGTGGGGCAAGTCGGCAACACACCGTGGTACATCGTCGCAAAAGTGGACCAATCCGAGGCATTCGCTGGCGTCCGAGAAAGTCAGCTGCTGATCACGGCTGCCGTCCTGGCCGTGCTCGCGTTCGTCGGCTTGGGTCTTGCGTTCGCTTGGCGCCGACGGACTGTGGAGTACTATCGGCTTGAGTTGGAGGCTGAACGCTCCCAAGCCCAGCTGGCTGAGCAGTACGGCCTCCTGACCCGCTACGCCAACGATGCCGTGATCTTAACCGACGAGACTCTCCACATCGTGCAAGCCAACGAGCGTGCTATGGAGCTCTACGGCTACTCGGCAGACGAGCTGCTTGTTATGACCCTCGACGACTTGCTCGAGCCGGACAATGACGAACACACTCCGTCGCTCGCCGACACGCTGCGTGGAGCAAGCGGACTCCTGCTCGAAATACGGCAGCACCGCGCGGACGGGTCGGTCATCGACACCGAGATGAGCGCTCAGGCGATCGTCACCGATGAGCAGACCCTCTACCTGACCATCACCCGAGATATGACCGATCGCAAGCATGCCCAGGAAGAGCTGCTCGCACGAACCGAGGACTTGGCGCGCTCCAACGCCGAGCTGGAGAAGTTCGCCTACATCGCGTCCCACGACCTGCAAGAGCCGCTCCGAATGGTGGCAAGCTACACACAGCTCCTGCAACGGCGCTACCAAGGAAGGCTCGACCAAGACGCCGACGAGTTCATCGCCTTTGCAGTCGACGGCGCCACGCGGATGCAAACTCTCATCAACGAGTTGCTCGCATACTCGAGAGTGGGAACCCAAGGCGCGCCCTTCGCCGAGGCGGATCTCGACGCTGTGCTCTCCCGTGTGCTCAAGACGCTTCAGGTTTCCATTGGCGAGAGCGGAGCGGAGATCACGCATGACCCGATGCCGATCGTGACGTGCGACGCGATCCAAGTTGGTCAGATCTTCCAGAATCTGATCACAAACGCCATCAAGTTCCACGACGTCGATTCCCCTCAGATCCATATTGGAGTTGAGCGAGTCGGCGCGGAGCGCGTATTCTCAGTGCACGACAACGGTTTGGGAGTCGAACCGGAGTACTTCGACCGCATCTTCGTGATCTTCCAACGACTCCAGTCTCGGGCCGAGTACCCGGGGACCGGTATGGGCTTGGCGATCTGCAAGCGGATCATCGAGCGACACTCGGGCCGCATCTGGGTCGAGTCAGAACTTGGAAAAGGATCGACTTTCTACTTCACCCTAGGAAACCAAGGAGACGGTGGCCATGTCGGCAAGAACTGACGACGAACGCCCGATCGAGATTCTGCTCGTCGAGGACAATCCGGGTGACGTTCGTCTCACCCGAGAGGTTCTCAAGGAGGGCCGTATCCGCAACGTGCTCAACGTCGCAGATGATGGCGTCGAAGCGCTCGACTTCCTCCATCGCCGTGGAATTCACGCCGACGCCAAGCCCCAGGACCTCATCCTGCTCGACCTAAACCTTCCCAAGATGAACGGCCGAGAGGTCCTGGCCGAGATCAAGAGCGACCCCGTTCTCAGGAATATCCCGGTTGTCGTCTTGACCACCTCCTCCGCCGAGGCCGACGTCTTGAGCGCGTACTCTCTCCACGCCAACTGCTACATCACCAAGCCCGTGGACTTGGAGCAGTTCGTCACGGTGGTGCGCTCGATTGAGGACTTTTGGCTGGCGATCGTCAGGCTCCCCGGAGATGACGGGTAGGTGAACGCACCGGTCAGAGCGCTGCTCGTCGAGGATAACCCCGGCGATGCGCGGCTTATCACGGAGATGCTTTCTGAGTTTGAATCCAGCGTGGTACTTGACCACTGCGTCACTCTATCGTTGGCCATCGAGCACCTGATCACACAACCCGTCGACGTCGTCTTACTCGACTTGACCCTGCCCGATAGCCACGGCATCGACACGTTCTTCAAACTCCAGAGCGCTGCTCCCCATGTTGCTGTGATCATGCTTTCGGGAAACACCGACACGCGCGAAGCGGCTTTCACGGTGGAGCAGGGAGCTCAGGACTTCCTGATCAAAGGCCATGTCGACGGCGCGCTCCTCGTACGATCGATTGACTATGCTCGCAGCAGAAAAGAAGCCGAACTCCAGCTTCGAGCGAGCGAGGCGAGCTTGGTCGAGAGCAACGCCCGGCTGCTCCAGATGGTCTACGACGTGGCCGAGGCGATGGGCAGAGTCGTTGAAGCACGCGATCCGTACACGCAAGGTCATCAAGAGCGAGTCGCGCGGGTTGCCAAGCAGATCGCAAATGATTTGAGCGTGCCCGAGGATGAGATTGCGGCAATTGAGATGGCCGCCCTGGTACACGACATCGGCAAGACGACCGTTCCCGCCGAGATTCTAAGCCGCCCGGGCAAGATCTCCGAAGCCGAGATGAGCCTGATTCGAGAACACCCTCAACGCGGCTACGAGATCCTCAAAGGCATCGCATTTCCCTGGCCCATTGCCGAGATCACACGCCAACACCACGAGCGGTCGGATGGGTCGGGCTACCCGCGCGGGCTTGCCGGAGACCAGATCATGCTCGCAGCACGCATCATCGCCGTGGCCGATGTGGTCGAGGCCATGTCCTCACATCGCCCCTATCGGCCTGCTCTGGGCATGGACGCTGCGCTTGCGGAGCTGCGCGAGCACTCATCGTTCTACGATCCGCAAGTCGTCGCGAGCTGCATGCGTATCTGTGAGGCGGACTGTCTGGACTTGCCGTAGTTCTGCGGGAAACGGACGACGGACGGCGACGGCGAGAGCGCCCGCCACTCATGTCGACGATGAGCTCTGGGCCTCGCGCCACTCGGCGAGAGCACGCAGAAAGCGCGTCTGCCGCTGCTGCATCAAGTCGCGCTTCACCGTCGGGGCCGCCACTTCTGCCGCTGCTGCACACACACGCTCCGCAGCTTGCGCGCGAGCTTCCAGCTGGTCGATGAATGTCGCGAGGCGATCGGCAGCGTCGGGGTCGGCACGCTCCTTTAGGAGGTCGAGGTCTCGCTTGGCATCGTCTGCGGAATAGTCAGCCACTTTTCCTGCCTCTCAGGTCGACTCCACCTCGTGGCCGCCAGCTCGGGTACTTGATTAGGTGTCTCCCGCATAACCATGAGCCCGCACCGCCGCCATGAACTCCGCAGGTGAGAGCACCGCCACCCCGGCGCGCGCGTTCGACGGAAAGTCGCCCAGATTGCCTGTCACTAGACAGTCCGCACCGCCTGCGGACGCGACCTCAAGAAACGGTTCGTCATCCGGATCCGGAAGCCGTTTCTCAAACGGTGTGGACGCGACCGACTCACTCCTGAAGTCGGCGTAGTCCAGAAGCGCAGCGACCGAGTCTGGATCGAACCCTAGCTTGGGCCGAGCGAGAACATCGTCATATTCAGCGAGGATGCGTGCGTCGAGACACAGGGCGACGACCCCCGACGAGACCATTCTGACAATCTCGCCTGGTGGACCGAACGGCGAGAGCAGGCCCGAGACGAGCACATTGGTGTCGAGAACTATCCTCAACGACCGCGCGCCTCCCGGACGGCGGCAATCTCAGCTTCGACGTCGCCTGAGGTGAGCGCATCGACACCGCGAGAAACCGAGCGTCGCTGCATGGACGCCACCGCATCGATGGCGCGATTCTGCCGAAACGCGGAGAGTGACTCCTCGAGGTTTGACTCGTTGACCGCGGCCAAGATGGCGACGGGCCGACCGTTGCTCGTAATGACCATCTCGCGCTCACCCGGCAACTCGCGCCAGATATCTGCCGACTTGCCTCGAAGGTCACGTACGCTGACGAACTTCATGGTGTGCCTCCAATCGTTGACCCTACTGTGTACGCCAACGTCACTCGATGCAAGAAGCATGTAAGGATTGATTGCCCACGTTCCTACTGCAACGGCTTGGAGAATGGTCTCGGTGGAACGCGATGCCCCCCGTGCACAGGCTTCCAGCGATTCAGTTCTGCCCAACAGATACACATCCGGACTGCCTGTCCACGCGAACTCGAACCATCTCGGTGACGTAGCGCGCCTCCTCGGGCTTGAGGTCGCGGCCGACATGCCGAGCGACTCGGCACCCTCGGCGATGGTGGCGCTCAGACCGAAGAGTCGTCAGGCGGGCCGAAGCCGATCGGGTTGCGTGGCGGTGCTGGCGGCAGCATCAACTGCCGGATGGCATCGAAGACGACGCCGAACTGCGAGTCGTATCGATTCTCAAGCTCGTCGAGACGGAGCGACAGTTCGTGTTGCGCGGTCATCATGTTCCTCATGCGAATGAATGCGCGGACAACTTCGACATTGACGTGAACCGCTCGCTCGCTACGAAGAACACCCGACAACATGGCGACCCCGTGCTCCGTGAACGCCATCGGCAGATTGCGGCGCCCGCCCCTCCCTCGATTGCCTCCTTCTCGCGTGCGCAATTCAGCAAGCTCGCTGCTCGTCAGACGGAACACGAAGTCGTCCGGGAAACGCTCTTGGTTCGAGCGCATAGCGCGAACGAGGCTTCGCGTGTCAACTTCATAGAGCGCGGCGATGTCCTCGTCGAGAATCACGCGCAGACCCCGAACAACGTGAATCATCGACTCGACCTGCTCCAGAACTACTTGCGGTTCGTCCACCGGCCTTCACCTCCAAGGCCGATGATGATTCATCGAGCTTTCCGCGACCTTACCGGAACCTGCCCCGAAAGATGCTCGAAACGGGAGCGCAGGTTTGCTGTGCCAAATTGGCACTGCAAAGATCTGGAAGCTCGTCAAGCACCGATACCACATAGGCCAACGTGGGGGGATTGCGGTCGCGGCCGGGCCGTCAAGAATTCAGAAGCCATCTTCACAATCAAGTCCCACCAGGCTTCCCACGGGATCGCCTATGCGACCGCGCGGAAAGACCCGTACCGGCTTGCGGATCTCGGCTATCTGATCAGACGTCAGTCGGGGAAGAAGTATGTTTTCGCTCCGGGTCCCGATTTGCCTCTGCTACTCGAGCATCCAGACCCTCCCGGATAGCCTGGGCTCATCCAACTATCAGTCTGCTATCAAGACCTAGTCAGTGTGATAGTTGATGCCCACGGATGCCTTCGGCGACCCTGCTGGGGGCGGGCGCAGACTGCCGATCTGAACAAGCACCCTCAAAGAGGAACAGGCCAGGAACCCGGTGGGCTCCTGACCTGCATGTTATCTGGTGGAGACGAAGGGGCTCGAACCCTCGACCCCCGGCTTGCAAAGCCGGTGCTCTCCCAACTGAGCTACGTCCCCGTGCGCGGGAGAGTATAGCATCGCCTCGCCGTAGCGCGACCACGTCAGTGAGACTGTTTTCGGGAATCCCGACGTGCTCTTAGGGTGTTGCGGCGGCGCAAAGAGATTCACCCAGTGTTCTCTACTTCGAAACCGCCCCGAAATATTGCGCCCCTACCGTTGCACTGCGGCCGCAATCGGTCGCCCTGAGGGGTCGCCCCCCGCAGGATCGCCGTCCAACGACGTACGGCGCCCCGTCCCGCACTGGCGGTTTGGATTCTCGGACCGCGAACCAAGGAGGAGGTGACGACGTTGAGATCACTGTTTGATTGGACTGGCATCAAGCAAAACCTTCCGGACCTGCTCAAGAGAACCGCTGTTCGCACCGTCCTGTTCACAGTCTTGGCACTTGCCCTTTTCGGAGCGGCCGCCTTCGCAGGCGACCCGACCGGTGCTGCCACCGGTGACGCCACCGCAATCGCCGTGAAGACGGTGGGTGTGGCGCCAACGGTGGCTGAGATCGCTCAAGACCTCGGCCATCTGAAGGTCGGCACCAACCTGTTCTTCGTTATCGTTGGTGTGGCGCTCATCTTCTTCATGCAGGCTGGCTTCATGCTTGTTGAAACTGGCTTCTGTCGAGCTAAGAACGCGGCATACGTCGCGGCGATGAACCTCGGCATCTTCACCATCGGCGCACTTGCCTACTTCTTCATCGGATTCGGAATCCAGTTCGGCGGATTTGGTGCGCTGGGCACGTTTGGCGGAGCCAGTATGCTCTCAGGCGTGTTCGAGGCCGCCCCCGGCTGGGGCCTGATCGGCACCAAGGGTTTCGCTTTGACTGGCGGCACCTATGACGTTGCGGTCGCCGCGATGTTTCTCTTCCAGCTCGTCTTCATGGATACCGCCGCAACGATTCCAACCGGCGCGATGGCCGAGCGCTGGAAGTTCTCCGCGTTCGCCGTCTACGGCATCTTCATGGCCGCCTTCATCTACCCCGTATATGGCATGTGGGTCTGGGGCGGCGGCTGGCTCGCCAAGCTGGGCGTAAACCTCGGCCCCGCGTTTGGCCACGGCGTTCTCGACTTCGCAGGCTCCTCAGTGGTCCACGCGGTCGGTGGCTTTGTCGGCCTGGCTGGCATCCTGGTCATCGGCCCGCGCATCGGCAAGTTCGACAAGGACGGCAAGCCCAACGCAATCCCGGGTCACCACATCCCGATGGCCGTTCTGGGAACCATCATCCTGGTCTTCGGCTGGATCGGCTTCAACGGTATGAGCACTCTTGCCGCGACCGATTTCCGCTTCACCATCATCATCACCAACACGATCATGGCCGCAGTTGCCGGCTCGTTCGTTGCCTGGATGATTGTCTGGAAGCTCTGGGGCAACCCTGATCCGTCCATGATCGCCAACGGCATGCTGGCAGGTCTCGTGGCGGTCACTGCGCCATGCGCGTTCGTGAGCCCTCTCGGCGCAGTCATGATCGGCGCAGTTGCGGGCGTGATCGTGGTCGCCGGCGTGGTCTTCGTCGAGCGTGTCCTCAAAGCTGACGACCCGGTCGGAGCAGTCGCGGTTCACGGCTTCAACGGCTTGTGGGGCATGATTGCTCTCGGCCTCTTCGCCGACGGCACCTACGGCGATGGCTTCAATGGCGTCGCGGGTACCGTCACCGGTCTCTTCTACAGCGGCGGGATTGGTCAGCTCTCGGCTCAGCTCGTTGGCGTGGTCGTCGTGTTTGCTTGGGCCTTCGGCGTTGGCTACCTCTTCTTCAAGGTGCAAAACGCCCTGACCCCTGGCGGCATCCGCTCCACCCCCGAGGACGAATTGGCTGGCCTCGATACCACCGAGATGGGCGTCATGGCCTATCCCGAGTTCGCTGGCAGCGGCGCGATGGGCGCTGGCTCCTACCGCGAGACCGCTATGGGACCTGCACACCCCACCCGGAAGGAGGGCTAGCATGAAGCGTGTGGAAGCCATCATTCGACCGGAACGTCTTGAAGCGGCCAAAGAGGCGCTCATCGGACTCGGCCACAACGGGCTCACCGTGTGTGAGGTCAAGGGCCACGGAACCCAGAAGGGCATCAAGCAGCAGTGGCGCGGCGAGGAGTACGTGATCGACCTCCTTCCAAAGGTCTCGTTGACGGCAGTCGTACACGACCATGAGGTGCAGGACGTGGTCGACGCAATCACCAAAGCGGCGCGGACCGACAGAATCGGCGACGGCAAGATCTTCGTCTCGTCGGTCGAGCAGGTCATTCGCGTTCGGACCGGCGAAACTGGGCCCGACGCACTGTAGTTCGACGCCACAGCAACAACGAAGCGGGCCCCGATTTGAGGGGGCCCGCTTCTGGTTACCGGATAGTGTTGGTCATCGTGCCGGTTGGTCAGGAGTGTCCGGAATGGCCTTCGCATCGCCCGAGGCGCCCCTCTGAGGGGCTTTCCTTGAGGAGCTATCGGCCAACTTTGGCGTTTGCGGCCTCATCCTCAGTGTTCCAGGGACTTATGCCCGACTCTCGGAAGCTGTGTTAAGTAGTTCGCGCCTGAGGCCTTCATCTACCATCCCGGACTGATCGTCCTGCTCTGAATCGCTTTCCACCTTCAGTAGTGGTTCCTCCTTCACTGACGGCTGTGGACGCCGAGCAGACGTCCTTAGGTTTGACTATACCCCCGTCCTGGGCGGCTCGCACGATGCCAACGTGGCGAGATGACGAACGGCTCCCATTGGAAGCCGTTCGGTAGAAAATCCATGACGGGCGCACCTTTATGCAGAAGTGCTACCTCAGAGCGTCCAACGTCTTCTTCATGTCGGCCTCGGAAACTTCTCCGACCTTCTGAGTCGAGACGCTTCCGTCCTTGTTGACGAAGACGAACGTGGGGACGTACTTGGCGTTGAACTGGCTCATCAGCTTGTTGCCCTCGTCGCTGGTGTCCACGTCGTAGAGCTTGAACTCGACCTTACCTTTGTACTCCTGCTGTAGCCTGTCGACCACAGGCTTCATCGCTTTGCAGCTTGGTCACCACCCGGTATAGAACTCATACATTACCGGCGTTGCGCTGGGTTTGGCGGCAGCGATGCTCGGGGCAGCAGATGAACCGCCTCCTTGCTCCAGCGATCCCGTCCAAGCGACGATTCCCTTGTCAAAGTGCAGGATCTTGGTGAAGCCGAGTCCCTCAAGCATGGAGACGGCCTCCGCGGAGCGCGCACCCGTCTGGCAGTACACCAGGACTGGCGCGGTCTTGTCCCACTGCGAGGCGACGGACTGAAGTTGGTCCAGCGGTACATTCTGAGCGCCGGGGATATGTCCGCCCTCAAACTCGCCGACTGAGCGTACGTCGACGATTCGCACTCCGTTGGTCGCTGCCTTCTGGACGCCCTTGACGTCGACCACGGTCGTGCCGGTCGCGGCGGGCTTGAACGCGAAGAACGCAATCCCCAGAATCACGATCACGACGACAATCCACGGTATGGCTTTCTTCATCGCACAGGTCTCCTCAGAGGGGTAATCTTCCTGTCGGCACTATACCCCATGGGGTATGCTGACGCAAACATCCCACTCTTGCGCTCTCAGTCGGGGATAATGACCAATAGATTCCCGGATGCTTGGGAGCAAACCCGTGACCAAGAGCGGCGTGAAGTTCGCCGCGAGGAGCGCCGTGTCCCCTCAGCCCAAACCGACTCGCGGATCACACGTCACAGCAAGCGATCCGCTGCGCGCCGAGCTTCTCTCAGCCGAGCGGCTTGCTGACGACGCTCGGATCATCGCGACTGCGCAGTCGTGGACGGTGGGTGGCGACATTCGCACGACGCCGCTCATCGCACTGACCCAGAAAGCGGCAGCGGCCCTCTCGGCGGACAACCATGAACTTGCCTCGGCGGCGCGCGTGACCGGCGGTTCCTCGCCGGCCGGCGAGTGGCTGCTCGACAACTACTACCTGGTCGAAGAGCAGGTCCTGCTGGTCAATGAGGATCTCCCCGCCGACTACGGCATCGAGCTTCCTCGGCTGGTCGGCGGTGAGTGGGAGGGCTTCCCGCGCATCTACGAAGCGCTGCTCGACGTCATCGCGCACACCGACTCGCGCATCGACGAGGAGTATCTCCTGCGCTTCATCGACGGCTATCAAGAACTCGCGCCGCTGACCATCGGCGAGGTGTGGGCGATTCCCATCATGCTCCGTATCGCGCTGCTCGAGAATCTCAGCCGCCTCTCGCGCGCCGTCGTCGAGTCGATGCGCGCCGAGAAGGCCGCCGACCGCTGGGCAGAGCGCCTGGTGCTCGCCGCTCAGGATGACCCAGCTCCTCTTCCCGCCCTAATCGCGTCCATCGACGCCGAAAGCAAGACCGTCTCGCCCGCTTTCTTCGTGCGGTTCACCCAGCGACTCGGGGAACTGGAAACCGGAGGCGAAGCCGTCAATGCGTGGCTCGAACGCCGCCTCTCGGCAGAAGGCATCGTGCTTGAGACGGCCGCCGCCGACGCACAGCAGGAACAAGCCTCCAACCAAGTCTCAATCTCCAATGCGATCACCAGCATCCGCCTGCTCGACGCTTTGGATTGGCGCGAGTTCTTTGAGCATGTTTCCCTCGCCGAGGCGATTCTGCGACGCGATCCCGCCCAGACCTATGCGGTGATGGATTTCGCAAGCCGTGACCGCTACCGCCACTCGCTGGAGACCATCGCTCGGCGCTCGACCGACAGCGAAATCGAGATTGCCGAGAAGATCGTCGCCCTCGCGCGCGAGGCTCTCGCTATCGACGCCTCCGACGATGTGCGCGGCCATGTCGGCTGGTGGCTCATGGCCGACGGCCGTCAGCGACTCGAACCGCTTGTCGGCTACCGCCGCCAAAAGCGCGAAGTCCTCTATCGCGGCCCGCTGGCCAGACATGGGCTCTTCTACTGGGGAGCTTTTGCGGTGTTCTCGGCGGCGCTGCTTGCAATCTTGGCGCTCTACGGCCTGGCCGAGAGTGCCGGTCTGGCGCAAGTGGCCATACTCGTGCTGCTGGCTGCCGTCCCTCTCTCAGAGCTCTCAATCGTGCTGGTAAACCGGCTGTCGGCTTTCGTGTTCCCTCCCCGAATCCTACCCAAGCTGGACTCTCGCCTGCCCGTGGACGACGCTCATCGCACGCTCGTGGTGGTGCCCGCGCTGCTCTCGTCGGCCCCGGCGGGGCAGTCGGTGATCGAGAGCCTCGAGATCGCCTACCTCGCGAACCGCGACCTCAACGTGGGCTACGCATTGCTGGGCGACTTGAAGCCGTCGCAAGAAGCTTCTCGGCCCGACGACAGCCTCATAATCGAGGCCGCTGTTCGTGGAATCTCAGAGCTTAACGAGCGCTACCAGTCCGAGCATGGTGTGCAGCCCTTCCACCTCCTGGTGCGCGAACGCCGGCTCAATGAGTCCGAGAACCTGTGGATGGGCTGGGAGCGTAAGCGCGGCGCGCTGCTCGAACTCGTTCGCGAGATGCGAGGCGCCACTGATACGAGCTTCTCGACCAAGCTGGGCGAGCAGAACTTCAGAAACTCGTGCGCGTTCGTCATCACCCTCGACGCCGACACGATCCTGCCACGCGACGGAGCGCGCAAGCTCATCTCGGCAATCGCGCATCCGCTCAACCGCGCGCGCTGGCGTCCGGGCGACCCCCGCGTCACGAGCGGCTACGGACTGATCCAGCCGCGCGTGGGGATGACGCTTCCCGGGGCCAAGCGCAGCCGATTCGCTGCACTGCACTCTGGACCGACCGGCATCGACCCGTACGCAGGTGCGGTGTCCGACACCTACCAGGACGTCTTTGGCGAGGGCTCGTTCACCGGCAAGGGAATCTTTGAGGTCGACGTCTTTGAGGGCGTGTTGGACGGCCGCTTCGCCGACAATTCACTTCTCTCGCACGACTTGGTCGAGGGCTCGTTCTTGCGGACAGGATTGGCAAGCGACATCGAGGTCCTCGACGACTACCCCGCCAACTACCTGGCGGCCGCCTCGCGGCTCCACCGCTGGGTTCGCGGCGACTGGCAGACGCTTCCTTGGCTGGGCGGCAACGTCGCCGACTCCGCTGGAGCCGAGCGGCTCAACCCGCTGGCGGGCCTAAGCCGCTGGAAGATCTTTGACAACCTGCGCCGTTCCCTTGTGGCGCCGACGACGGTGGCGCTCTTTGTCTTTGGCTGGCTGCTGCTTCCCCAAGCCGCCCTCTCCTGGCCGCTACTCATGGCGCTCGTTGTCTTCTTCCCGGCGTACTTCTCTCTGGCCGACTCGCTGGTCTTTCGCCTCAGCTCTGTCACCTACTCGGCGAAGGCGCCTTCCGTCCTAGGCGACTTCTTCACCGACACCCAGCGCGGATTACTCTCGCTGGCAACCTTGCCCTATCAGGCATGGATGATGGCGGACGCGATCGTTCGCGCGCTCTGGCGCATGACGGTCTCGCGCAAGCACCTGCTGGAATGGGAGACCGCCGCCGACGCCGAGAAGCGCGCTGGCACCACGCGCTTAGCCTTCTGGCGCACGATGGGGCCGGCGGCCGTGATTGCGGTCGTGCTGCTCTTGATCGGCACGCTGGGCGAGGGCATGCGCCTTGCCGTCGCCGTGCCACTCTCCGTACTCTGGCTTGTCGGGCCGATAATCGCGTGGTGGTATTCGGTGCCGACTCCGCTACGCGTGGTGGAGCCGGTTACCGCCACACAGGAGCGCGTGCTCCGACGCACCGCGCGCAAGACCTGGCGGTTCTTTGAGACGTTTGTTGTGGAGCACGGCCACTATCTGGCTCCCGACAACTACCAGGAAGATCCGGGCGCAGTCGTCGCATGGCGAACCTCGCCTACCAATATAGGACTGCAGCTGCTATCCAACGTCACCGGCTACGACCTGGGCTACACCACCATCGCCGGGCTCACCGATCGCACGGCTCGGACACTCACAGCGATGGCGGGGCTCGAGCGCTACCGCGGACACTTCTACAACTGGTACGACATCACAACACTCGAGCCGATGAGACCCGCCTACGTTTCCACCGTCGACTCCGGCAACCTGGCTGGCCATCTACTGGTTCTACGCGTAGCACTCCTAGAGGCTTCCGAGTCGCCGCTTCTCGGCGCTCAGATCCTGCTCGGCGCGCTGGACAGCGTGCAGCTCGCCCTTGAGGACCTATTCGCGGGGCAGGACGGCTTCGGCTCGCCGACAGCGGTCCGGGAGCTCCGTGAAGCACTCACCGGACTGGGCCGCGCCGTCGAGCACTCCGACTGCCCCGCGAGTCTGGGCGAATGGTTCGCGCAGTTGAACCGCATCGATGCGCTCGCCGCCGAGAGCGTCGCATTGCTCGGCGACGTGCAGGAACTGGCCACAGCGGACTCCGATGGTGCGCCAACGGCTCAGGCCCAGGTCGAGTACGCCGCTGTCCCGACTACACCGCTTGCTGCGCTACAGACCTCACTTGCCGACGTGCGCCGCGCCGTCGCCGAGCCTCTTGCGCTGCTCGGCTCACTCGCCCCTTGGGCCAGCGCATTTACCGAGATCCCCGTGTCCGTGCAAGACGACGCGGCCCTTGCCCCGCTGTTCTCGTTGGTGCCAAGTCTGGCTGGGCTCGCTGAGGGCCTAGGGGCTGCGCTGAGCCGTCTCGACGAACTTGCCGCAGACGCCGATGATTCGACCACCCGCTCATGGGCCGCAACAATCGCCCAAGGTGTCCGAGATGCACGCCCCGGCTGTGTCGAGCTCCTGGCTCGACTGCGCCTGAATGCCGACATTGCGCGCGAGATGTGGGAGCACACCGACTTCTCCATGCTCTACGACTCGCATCGGCAGCTCTTCTCGATCGGCTACAACCTCAACGAAGGCCGGCTCGACCCGAGCTACTACGATCTGCTCGCCAGTGAATGCCGTCTCGCGAGCTTCTTGGCGATCGCCAAGGGCGACGTGCCGCAGGAACATTGGTTCCGGCTGGGCCGCTCGCTCACCCAGACAAGCGACGGGCGCGCGTTGGTGAGCTGGAGCGCCTCGATGTTTGAGTACTTGATGCCGCTTCTGGTCATGAGGGACTGGCCCAGCACGCTGCTCGCCGAAACCTACGACACGGTGGTGCGCTCCCAGATCGACTATGGCCGAACGCGTGGCATCCCGTGGGGCGTCAGCGAGTCGGCTTTCAATGCCAAGGATTCGGCTCTGACCTACCAGTATCAGGCGTTCGGCGTCCCGGGACTCGGCCTCAAGCGAGGGCTCTCAGACGACGTAGTCGTGGCGCCGTACGCTGCTATCATCGCGCTGCCGATCGACGTAGCTGCCGTCGTCGCTGACCTCGCGGTCTTCTCGGCAGAGGGCGCCGAGGGGCGTTACGGCTACTACGAGGCGCTCGACTACACACCCGGTCGCGTGCCGGCCGGCAAGTCCCGGGCCGTGGTGAAGGCGTACTTCGCGCACCATCAAGGCATGGCCTTCGTGGCACTGGGCAACGCTCTTTGCAGCGAACAGATGCGCAACCGTTTCCACTCCGACCCCGTGGTTGGGTCCTCGGAGCTGCTGCTCCAAGAACGCGTTCCGCGCGCGGTCGCTTTGGTTGCGCCGCACGTCGAGGAGGTCCAGAGCGTGCACTCGGTACGCGAGCTGCCTCCGCCCGTAACTCGCGCCTATGCCACCGCCGAGACCCCGGTCCCCGCGACGCACTTCCTATCCAACGGGCGCTACTCGGTGATGGTCACCAACGGCGGCGGCGGCTACTCACGCTGCAACGACATCGCCATCACGCGATACCGGGAAGACCTCACGCGAGACTGCTGGGGGACGTTCTTCTACATCCGTGACACCCAAAGCGGAGACGTCTTTTCGGCGCCGTACAACCCGCATTCGTCGCGTCCTGATGACTACCATGTGGTCTTCGCGCCCGACAAGGCGGAGTTCCGTCGCACCGACGGCGAGCTGGAGACGCACATCGAGATAGCGGTCTCGCCGGAAGACGACGTGGAAGTGCGGCGTCTCACGCTGACCAACCACGGCCGAGAGACTCGCACGCTCGACGTCACCTCCTACTTTGAGATCGCTCTCGCCACCCAAGGCGCGGACCAGGCGCACAAGTCGTTCTCTAACCTCTTTGTGGAGACGCAGTGGCTCCCCGAGACCGGGGCGGTCCTGTTCACGCGTCGCCCGCGCAGCTCCGATGACGCGCGGCTGTGGGGCTTGCACGCGGTTGCGTGCGAGGATGAGCCCTGCGATACGTCGTTTGAGACCGACCGCGCGGCATTCTTGGGCCGACTGCGCGGGGCCGATGATCCCGTCGCCCTGGAGAAGCCCGGCCCGCTCGGCGGTTCACTCGGCCCGGTGCTCGACCCCTGCTGCGCTCTTCGGCGCACCGTCATCGTGCCTGCCGGTGAGAGCGTGCGGCTGGTTTTCTCGACCGGCTTGGCAAGCAGCCGAGGAGTCGCGCTGCGCCTGACCGAGAAGTACTCCGACGTCCGTAGCGCCCAGCGCGCCATCGACCTGGCCTGGACCGCCGCGCAGCTCGAGCTGCGCGATCTGGGCATCAGCCCGCAGGAAGCAATCACGCTGGAGCGCCTGGCTTCTCGGCTGGTACTCACCGACCCGTACTCGCCGCTCAAGGTCAAGACGCCGGTCGAAAACGGGCTGCAGATGTCGGGCCTGTGGTCGATCGGGATCTCAGGCGACCTGCCCATCCTGCTGGTGCGCGTCGAGGATCTGGAGCACGCGCCGCTCGTTCGCCAGGCGCTACTCGCGCACCAGTACTGGCGCCACAAGGGCCTCGTCGCCGACCTGGTCATCCTCAACACGCGCCCCACCGGTTATGCCGACGACCTCGACGACCGCCTGCGTCTGCTGGTCCGCACCGGTCACGCCCTGCAACTTCTCGACAAGCCGGGCGGCGTCTACCTTCGCCGAGCCGACCAGATGCATCCCGATGTGCTGAACCTGCTGCGCTCGGTAGCGCGCGCCACGCTCGAGGGCGACGCCGGCAGCTTGGAGCTGCAGCTCAACCGACGAGGCAAGCGCCCGCCGCTTCCCGACTCGCTCGTCACCACGCGGCCAAGCGGGAGCGACACGTACTCGCAGCCCGCGTTCGTGCGCCCGACTCTAAGCTTCGACAACGGTCTTGGCGGCTTCGACGCCGAGAACGGCGACTACGTGATCGTGCTCGAAGGCGACGACACCACGCCGGCGCCGTGGATCGACGTGCTGGCATCGCCGGGATTCGGCGGCATGGTCTCGGAGGCTGGCGTGGGCTGCACTTGGGCGCTCAACAGTCACGAGAACCGCATCACCACCTGGAATAACGACCCCGTCTCGGACGGCAGCGGCGAGGCGATCTACATCCGCGACGAGGAGACCGGCGAGTTCTGGAGTCCGACTCCTCTGCCGGTGCGCACTCCCGAGCCCTACCTCATCCGACACGGCAAAGGCCGCGTCCGCTTTGAGCACGAGACGCACGGCATCGCCCACGAACTGGACTGGTTCGTCCCCGCCGAGGACCCCGTCCGCGTCTGCCGCCTGCGCCTCACCAACACCGGCGATCGCGCACGATCGCTGTCGGTGACGCAGTTCGTCGAGTGGGTACTCGGCGACTCGCGCTCGCGCGCGCAGCAGCTGGTCGTCACCTGGTTTGACGCCGAGACGCAGATGCTGACCGCGCACAACCACCTCAACCTCGACTTCCCTGGGCGGTGCGCGTTTCTGGCGTGCGACCGGCCGCTGCATTCGTGGACGGCGAGCCGCACCGAGTTCGTCGGCCGCAACCGACGGCCGTGCGATCCCATCGCCATGGAGCGCAAAGGGCTCGGCGAGATCTCCGGGCGCTACCACGACAACTGCGGCGCGCTGATGACCCCTATCGTGCTTGCGCCGGGAGAGTCGACCGAGGTCAGCTTCCTGCTGGGGCAGACCGCCACGCTGGAGGAAGCCCGCGCACTGGTCGCCGGCTATCGCGCATCGGGTTCCGGCTCGACCGCTCTTGAGGGGTGCCTCGACTTCTGGCGCGACCTTCTCGGCACCGTGGAGGTCAAGACGCCGGACTTGCAGCTCGATCTGATGGTGAACGGTTCTGCGCTCTACCAGGCCACCGCGTGCCGCCTGTGGGGTCGCACGGCGACCTACCAGTCCTCCGGCGCGTACGGTTTCCGAGACCAGCTGCAGGACAGCCTCGCACTGCTTATCGCCCGCCCCGACCTCGTGCGCGAGCAGATTGTCGAGGCCTCTCGGCACCAGTTCGCCGAGGGCGACGTGCTGCACTGGTGGCAGCCGTTCTCCGGCCGAGGCGTGCGCACGCACATCTCCGACGACCGACACTGGCTCCCCCTCGCCGTCGCCGAGTACCTCTCGGCGACCGGTGACAACTCCGTGCTCGACGAGGTCACCGCCTTCATCGAGGGACCGCTACTGCCGATCGAAGACGAGGACGCTTACTTGCAGCCAGCTATCTCCGAGCAGGCGGCCACCGTCTACGAGCACTGCGTGCGAGCACTGGAATCCGGACGGCCTGTCGGCGTACACGGCCTGCCGCTCATGGGCGGGGCCGACTGGTGCGACGGCATGAACCGCGTCGGCCACGAGGGCCGCGGCGAGAGCGTCTGGCTGGCGTGGTTCCTCATCTACGTGCTCAAGCGGTTCGCGCCCGTGTGCGAGTTGCGCGGCGACACCGACCTTGCCGACGACTACCTCGC